>JACPOH010000125.1 GCA_016185075.1 Aquabacterium sp.
CACCGCAGGCACCTGATCCAGCGTGGGCAGCGCGGCCACGATGTCGGCAGCGCTGTTGAAATGACGGGCCGATTGCCCTTGAGGCATGCCGTAGGCCTGTGCCGCATGGGCGCACAGTTCGCCGGCCGTCCAGACCTGTTCGATGCCGCGTTCGCGTGCATAGGCGCCCACTTCCATGTGGAAGGCCGGGCCTTGTGTGCCGACCTCACCCATGTCGCCCAGCACCAGCCAGCGAGGGCCAGGCAGGCCAGCCAGCATGTCGATGGCGGCGCGCACGGAGTCGGGGTTGGCGTTGTAGCTGTCGTCCACCAGCGTGACCGGACGCGAACCCAGGGGGATGCAACGCAGTTGCGAGCGGCCCTTGACGGGCTCGAAGGCCTCCAGGCCTTGTGCGATCACGCTCAAGGGCACGCCCGCACCCAGCGCCGCGGCCGTGGCAGCCAGCGCATTGCGCACGTTGTGGGCACCGGCCATCTTCAGGTTGACGCGGGCTGCGCCGTGTGCCGTGCTGATGTCGATCACCCAATGCGGCGTCGGCTCGGCCGCCCAGGTCGCGGCGCCAGTCACGGCGGCCGGGCCTTGGGTGGCGAAGTCGAACTTGGGATAGCCGTTGGCCTGCTCGCGCCAGATGGGTGCAAATTCATCGTCCGCCGGGAACACGGCCACACCACTGCGTGACAGAGCCTGCAGCACGCTGCCGTTTTCACGCGCCACCGCCTCGACCGTGTGCATGAACTCCTGGTGCTCACGCTGGGCGTTGTTAACCAGGCCCACGGTGGGCGCGGCAATCGACGCCAGGTGGGCGATCTCGCCGGGGTGGTTCATGCCCAACTCGACCACCGCGCAACGGTGCTGGCCTTCGCGCAAACGCAGCAAGGTCAGCGGCACGCCGATCTCGTTGTTGAAGTTGCCTTGCGTGGCCAGCGAGGCATCAGGCGCGCCTTGTGACGTGACCCAAGCCTCGAGGATGGACGCGATCATCTGGGTGACCGTGGTCTTGCCATTGCTGCCGGTCACGCCGATCAGCGGGATGTCGAAGCGGGCGCGCCAGCCGGACGCCAGCCAGCCCAGCGCCGCACGCGTGTCGGACACGGTCAGGCCAGGCAAGCCGCAGGTGTCCACGCCATGCTGGGCCAGCACGGCCACGGCGCCAGCGGCCTTGGCCTGCGGCAGAAAATCATGGGCGTCAAAGCGCTCACCACGCAGCGCGACGAACAGGTCGCCAGACTGCAGCGTGCGGGTATCGGTGTGCACACGGGCAATGGGCGTGGCGGGGTCACCCGTCAACACCGAACCGGGCAACAGTTCATGGGCCAGGCCCAGGGTCATCATCATGGGAATGCTTGGGGCTGGGACGACGGGCGCGCGGCGCTTGAGCGCGGCAGCTGCCTCGTCCACATCTGAAAAAGGTGTCTTGGTGCCCGCCACTTCCTGCGTGGCCTCGTGCCCCTTGCCGGCAATCAGCACGATGTCATTGGCATCGGCCTGCTGCAGGGCGTGGGCAATGGCGGCGCGGCGGTCTTCGATCACGTCCACCGTGTCGCGCCAACGCGGCTTGCGCTTGAGCAGGCACACCGGGCAGGCTCACCACCTGCATGCGACCGGGCACCGACTTCAGGCCACTGCAGGCACGGGCGGCATCGGCCAGCGGCACATCGAGCGCACGCAGGGCGCCCAGCACCGCCAGCAGATTGGACACGTTGAAGGTGCCGATCACCGGGGCCTGCACCGTCGCTCGGCCAACCACCTGTGACAAGGCCTCGTCGCGCTCGATCAGGTCGAACACCAGGCCATTGGACTGGTAGCGGATATCGGCGGCCTGCAAACGCACGGCTTCTTGCAGACCATACGACCAGCAAGCCAGACGGCGACCTCGGGCATGATCCTGCAGGGCGTGGCCCATGGGGTCATCAAGGTTCAGTACCGCCGCACGCAGGCCGGGCCAGTCGAACAGGCGACGCTTGGCCTGCCAGTAGCCTTCCATGCTGCCGTGGTAGTCGAGGTGGTCCTGCGTGAAGTTGGTGAACTGCGCCACCGCGATGTGCGTGGCGTGCAGGCGCAGCTCTTCAATGCCGATGGATGAGGCCTCGATGGCCGCTGCCTTCAGACCCTTGTCCGCAAACTGGCGGAAGGTGGCGTGCAGCGTGATGGGGTCGGGCGTGGTCAGGCCGGTGGGCACGAAGTCGCCATCGACCTGGCCCACACCCAAGGTACCGATGACACCACACCCCTGGCCGAGGTTGCTCAAGGCTTGCGCCGTCCACCAGGAGGTCGAGGTCTTGCCATTGGTGCCCGTCACGGCCACCACACTCAACTGTGCGCTCGGCTCTGCAAAGAAGCCGTGCGCGATCTCGGCGCTGCGGGCCTTCAAGCCAGGCACGGTCGCCACGCGGGCGTCGGCAAAACCAAAGGCCTGCACGCCGTCGGCCTCGACCAGGCAGGCACGGGCGCCGTCCTTCAAGGCCTGCTCGACAAAGGCGCGGCCATCACGCGCAGCACCCGGCCAGGCGATGAAGCACACGCCCTCGCTGGCCAGCGAGGCCACCTGGCGGCTGTCCACCGTCAGGCGCGTGACGCCCCACTGGCGCAGCCAGGCCAGGGCTTCATCGGTGCTGTGCAGGTGCAAAGTGGTCTGGCTCATTTAAAAGCTCTCCACTTCAGCAGGTTCGGTGTTGACGATCTTGGGCTGCACTTCCATGTCAGGCAGCACGCCCAGACGGTTGAGCGTCTGCTGCACGACCTGGCTGAACACGGGCGCGGCCACATCGCCACCGTAATAGATGCCGTCACCGGGCTCGTCGACCATCACGGCCACCACGATGCGGGGCTTGCTGATGGGCGCAATGCCCACGAACCAGGCGCGGTACTTGTTGCCCGCATAGCCCTTGCCTTCGACCTTGTGCGCGGTGCCGGTCTTGCCACCCACGCTGTAGCCCTGCGTCTGCGCCTTGGGTGCCGTGCCGCCGGGGCCGCACACCAGGTTGAGCATCTTGCGCACGGCAAGGGCGGTCTCCGGCGAGATCACGCGCGTGCCGCGAATGGGTACCAGCTCTTCATTGGCTGCGGACCCCACAGACGACGAAGCCGCCCCCGGGCGGAAGGCGGTCTTGAAGGCCAGCACGGGGCGCTCGCTGTCATCCCCTGGATGGGCTTTCGCCACTTTGCGCAGAGGCTCCCGGTCGTCACCGGGCCCCTCCCGCTTCAGCAGCGAAATCGGGATCAATTCGCCGTCGGTGGCGAAGATCGTGTAGGCGTGGGCCAACTGGAACAGGCTGGCAGACAGGCCGTAGCCGTAGCTCATCGTGACCTGTTCAATGCGGCGCCACGATTTGTAGGGGCGCAGACGGCCGGTCACCACACCAGGGAAGCCCAGCTGGGGCTTCTGACCCAGCCCGACGGCGGTGAACATTTCCCACATCTCGCGGGGCTGCATCTGCATGGCCAACTTGGCCGTGCCCACGTTGCTCGACTTCTGGATGACCTGCTCGACGGTCAGATCACCGTGAGGGTGCGAGTCGGAAATGGTGGAGCCGTCGATGGTCAGCTTGCCAGGTGCCGTGGAGATGATGGTCTGAGGCGTGACGCGCTTGGTCTCCAGCGCCAGCGAGACCACGATGGGCTTCATGGTGGAACCAGGCTCGAACGTGTCGGTCAGCGCGCGGTTGCGCAACTGCGCGCCCGTCAGGTTGCGGCGGTCTTCCGGCGTGTAGCTGGGCACATTGGCCAGGGCCAGCACCTCACCGGTCACGGCATCGAGCACCACCACGCTACCGGCCTTGGCCTTGTGCAGGGCCACGGCATCACGGATGCGCTGGTAGGCATAGAACTGGATCTTGGCGTCGACCGACAGGCGAATGGCCTGGCCGTCTTCAGCTGGCACCATGTCACCCACCGACTCGACCACACGCCCCAATCGGTCCTTGATCACATGGCGCGCGCCATCGCGGCCGGCCAGCTGCTTCTGGTAGGCCAGCTCGATGCCTTCCTGGCCCTCGTCTTCGATGTTGGTGAAGCCCACCACGTGCGCAGCAGCTTCGCCTTCAGGGTACTGGCGCTTGAACTCGCGCAGCTCGTACACGCCCTTGATCTTGAGCGCGGCCACCTTCTCGGCCACGCCGTCATCAACCTTGCGGCGCAACCACACGAAGTTGGGGCTGGATGCCAGGCGCTTTTGCAGATCGGCCATGGGCATGTCCAGCAGCTTGCTCAAGGCACGCAACTCGTCGCGCGAGGCGTCCATGTCCTTGGGGATGGCCCACAGCGACGGCGCCGGCACACTGGAAGCCAGCATCTCGCCATTGCGATCCAGGATGCGACCACGGTTGGCCTGCAGCTCGATGCGGCGCTCATAGCGACTGGCACCCTGCTGCAGATAGAAATCGTTGTGGATGATCTGGATCCAGGCGGCGCGGCCGATCAGCACGGCAAAGCCCAGGCCGATGGCGCCGATCATGAACTTGACGCGCCAGGGCGGCGTGCGCGAGGCCAGCAGCGGGCTGGTCGCGTAACGCACGGTGGGCATGGCCCCCTTGCCTTGCTGGCGAGGCTTGCCGCGCAGGCGGCGCATCAGATCACCCAGGCGGCTCATGGCTGCACCCCCTGGCTGGTGGCGCCGCCGCCGGATGCCGCCGTGCTCACGTAGTGCGTGACGGCCGGCGTGTTGTTGAACATACGCAGCTTCTCGCGAGCCAGCTTCTCAACACGCAAGGGTGTGGCCTGCGCACGCTTCTCAAGTTGCAGACGCTCGAAGTCGATCTGCAGCTCATGCGATTGCGACTGGGCCTTTTCCAGCTCGACGAACAGGTGGCGCGACTCATAGCTGGTGCGGATCAGCCAGAAGCAGCTCAGCAGCAGCACCACCGCGAGCAGGATGTTGAGGCGCATCATCATCGACGCCCCCCCTTGCCAGCGCCCTTGACACCCGCCCTGCCCTTGCCAGCCTTGGCCGGCGCTGCCACCAAGGTTTCTGACCAAGGCACGTTGGTGCGCTCAGCCACGCGCAGCACAGCCGAGCGCGAGCGGGGGTTGCCAGCCACCTCTTCAGCAGAAGGCTTGATGCGCGCAATGGCGTCGAGCATCAGGGGCTTGGGGCTTGCAAACGGCACACGGCGATCCACCTCTTCGCGACTGTGCTTCGCGATGAAGGTCTTGACGATGCGGTCTTCCAGCGAATGGAAGCTGATGACCGACAGCCGCCCGCCGGGCGCCAGCGTCTTCAAGGCTGACTCCAGAGCGTCTTCCAGTTCACCGAGCTCACGGTTGACGTGAATCCGAAGAGCCTGGAAGGTTCGGGTAGCGGGGTCTTGCCCGGCTTCACGGGTTTTGACCGTACGAGCCACGAGCGCCGACAGCTCGGCCGTGGTTCGCACAGGCTGGCCTTCGTCGCGGCGAGCGACAAGCGCCTTTGCAATGGGCCAAGCAAACCGTTCTTCGCCGTAATCACGAATGACCTCCGTGATCTCGTCCACCGAGGCGCGCGCCAGAAACTCCGCGGCGCTCTCGCCCTGCGTGGTGTCCATGCGCATGTCCAGCGGTGCATCGAAGCGGAAGCTGAAGCCGCGCGCGGGGTTGTCGATCTGCGGTGACGACACGCCAATGTCCATCAACAGGCCATGCACCTGCGTCAAGCCCAGATCGGCCACCACATCCGCCCACGACGAGAACGGCGCATGCACGATCTGGAAGCGCGGATCGGTGATGGCGTTGGGGCCCTGCGTGGCGTGGGCGATGGCCTCCGGGTCGCGGTCGAGCGCGATCAGGCGCGCCTGCGGGCCCAGCTTCGACAACAAGAGACGCGAGTGGCCGCCGCGACCAAAGGTGGCATCGACGTACACACCCTGCGGATGCGGACCCGAAGCCGCATCCCACAAGGCATCGACCGCCTCGTGCAGCAGGACAGTTTGATGCTGCCAAGGTGTGACTCCTTCCTGCATCGCGTCAGAAGGTGAAGTCTTGGAGCGCCTCAGGCATGGGCTGAGCCATGACTGCAGCTTCGTGTTCAGCGTACTTCTGGGCGTCCCACAACTCGAAGTGGCTACCCATGCCCAGCAGCATCACGTCTTTGGTGAGGCCGGCCGCGGCACGCAGTTCAGGCGAGATCAGCACGCGCGCCGCGCTGTCGATCTCGACGTCCATGGCGTTGCCCAGGAAGATCCGCTTCCAGCCGGCTGCCGACATGGGCAAGGCGGCCACCTTGTCGCGGAAGGTTTCCCACGCAGGACGGGGGAACACCATCAGGCAACCATCGGGGTTCTTGGTGATCGTCAACTGGCCTGCGCAAAGAGCCTGCAAAGCGTCACGATGGCGCGAAGGGACGGCCATGCGCCCCTTTGCGTCCAGCGACAACGCTGATGCTCCTTGAAAGACCAAGCTCACACAAAACCCCACGAATCTGCACTAAATCCCACTTTATCGCATCCAGCCCCCCAAAACAAGGGAAAAGCAAAAAAAAGTTCAATGAAATCAAAGACTTAGACGCGATTCGGCAGCAAAAACGCAGAAAAAAAGTCCTTATAAATCAAGGACCTGCAAAGGGGTGTGGAAGTGGAAAATGAGGAGTCTCCCCCTTTGGGGCTGGGATATTCCCGATCCGTTTGACAATGCACAAGGGCCGGCCGACCGGGTGCGAACACTCGGCCGACCGGCCCTTGCGCCAGTCAGGAAACGGATTGTGACAGGTGGATCAGGCCTGCTTGCACGCCTGGCGCTTGCACCGGACGCGCGCAGCCACAAGGCCACCACCGAGCAACCACAAGGCCATCGTGGACGCCTCGGGCACCGGCGACACACCGATGATCACAGGCCCCAGATCCCAGCCAATGTAGGTATAGCCCTGCACCTTGCCGTCGATGACATCGGCCAGCGAGCGCCCCGCCAGGTCACCGTTGAAGCTGAACTGATCGGTGCGCACGAAGCCAAGGTCATAGTTGAAGACCTGAACGGTATTGGCCCCTTCCAGGAAATACAGCTGCCCCTCCTCGTAGCCGATCAGGTTGCCCACCTTGCTCTTCAAGGAAGCGCCGTTCCAGCCTGCCGGCCCGGTGGTGAAGCCCGTCTTCTTCGAATCGAACTCCAGCGTACCTGTGGGGTAGTTGTAATAGCTCAGGGTGCCATCGGCGTCCAGCCACAGCGAGTTGTCATCCCCCATGGCCAGCAGATTGTTGTTGCCCAGAAGGGACTGCCCCGCCTGAGGCCCACCGGTCAGCGTCAAGGGGAATGCCGCGCGATCAACATAGGTGATGGGCTTGTCGATGTAGAAGTCGGCCCAATAGTTCTTGTTGGCCACCTTGGGATCCACGAAGTTGATGTCCCAGTCTTCCGAGATGTCTCGCGCACGGGTCAGCGTCGTGGAGTTGCCAATCACATTGGGCGACGTGATCAGGGCGGCCCACAGGTTGTTGCTGGTCTGCTGGTTGTTGCCATCGCCCACCACCAAACTCGGGAACATGCTGTAGAGCGCAGCATGTGGCCGCACGTCGTACCCCTTGGCGGGATACCACTCCTGTGGGTAGACCGTGGCGCCGCCGACGGAGGTGTAGCGATCCTCCTCCTGCCAGCGGGAAGCCTGCGTCCAACTGTAGGTGGCAGCCTGGGCCTGCAAGCCCCCAGCAGCCAGTACAGCCAGACACGATGCCACTTGCGCCACGTACTTCTTGCCTCTCATCACGCCCCCCTCCAACTTAAGCGCGTGACTGAGCAGCACGACGCACACGACCCACTGCCACCAGACCCAAGCCCATCAACGCCCAGGTTTGAGGCTCCGGCACAGCAGGCACGGCCGCCTTGCTCACCGTCCAGGTGGTCGTCAGCACACCGAAATCGGTGCCCTTGGTCACGCTCGCGGCAAGGCCACCCAAGCCCAGCGAACGGGTGATGTAGTCCAGCGAGGTGGCGGTCAAGTGCAAGCCCGACAGCTTGGACGTGAACGAGCCGGGCCCGGTGATGGCAGAAAAGCCCGTGGCCGAGTCCACTGTGAAGAACGCCATTTGCTGCACACCGCCCAGGTCACCGTTGACCAGGCTCACACCGCGAACGTCGGCATACAAGGTCTTGGAGGCTGCGTTGTACGTCATATTGGTGACGGACAAATACCCCCCGTCATCAGGCTGTTTTTCTTGGCAACCTGATACATGCCACCAGGGCCGGTGGAGGACTGGATGGCCCCCGTGGCGTTGTCCATGGTAAAGCTGCCGACCGGCGATGAGGAAATACCCTTGAGTGAATCATACGCAGCCGGCGCAATGGCGGTGTTGACGATTCCACCCAGATTATCGTTGCCAATTTTGGATGATGAATACGCCATCGCGCTCGTAGCGGTGACCGAGTAATAGGAACCATTAAGACCAAAAACCTGCCCCGCATTCACGGTCACGGACGCGGCCTGTGCCGAAACCGCCAGGAAGCTTGCAAATCCGCCAACCAGGGCGCGCGACAGGTATTGTTGAAAGGCTTTCATTTACTACTCCAGTTATTGCCATCCGGCATTGAGAACCTGATCCGGTTACTCGTCATACAGTGGCGTTGAACATGGGTAAATAGTAGAAGTCGAAGCCTCACCCGACTTGACATACCCTGCCTGACGCAGGCAGGAGTTATCAATATCAAACTGGTTCGTAAAATATTCACACCCCTCCCCCTCATGCATGGGGCAGTAGTAATCCCTACGCGCCTTCCTAGCGACACGGCACACCAACGTCTGTCAGCCTGTTTACAATTTGCCCATCAAATTCGGTGTCATTTGTAAAAAATTTCACACCAAATATTGACAATATCTGCTGATATTTGACAATGACTGCCAACACCCCGAGCATGACCCACGCCTCGATCTACGTCGCCGGCACCGCCGCCACCCTGCTGCTTGACTACATGGATCAAGCAGAACTGACCTTGCCGGCATTCCGGTCGCGGCTGGAAGCGCTGAAGGCATCGCCTCGCATGCCCATCGCCGCCTGGTGGGACATCCTGGCCGAACTGGAGCGGGCTCACCCGGTGCCAGCCCTGGGCTTGCGCATCGGCGCACTCACCCAGGCGCACCACATCGGCATGCTGGGCTACCTGGGCATCTACAGCGACACCTTGCTCCAGGCCCTCACGCGCTTCAGTCGCTTCCAGCGCCTGCTGCACAACATGGCACCCACCAAGGTGTACGTGGAAGGCGAAGACCTGTTGGTCTGGTGGGACCCTGCTGCCGGCATCTCGCCCCTGCTGTCCGACGAGGTGCTCGTGTCGGGCCTGATCACCTTGATCCGACAACACGGCGGCACGCCGGATGCCGCGCCCCGCCTCGTCGAGTTCCCCCAGCCCCGGCCCGCCGATACGACGGCCCATGAGGCGTTCTTCAAATGCCCGGTGGTGTTTGGTTGCGAGGCGCTGACCGTGCGCCTGCCCGCCCGGGACATCGACCTGCCGGTCAGCACCCGCGACCCCCACCTCATGAGCCTGCTGGAGCAACAAGCCGAAGCCATGCTCCAGGAGTTGCCAGATCGTGATGCGCTGCTCAAGCAGTTGCAGCATCACATTGCCATGTCGCTGCAGGATGGCACCCCGGAGTTTGGCGAAGTGGCCGCGCGCATGGGCATGGCAGAACGCACGCTGTACCGCTACCTCCAGGAGCGCGGCTTGCGCTACAAGGCCATCCTCAACGAACTGCGCTTCCAGCTCGCCCGTGACTACATGCAGGATCCCAAGCTCTCGCTGCCGGAAATCGCCCTGCTGCTGGGCTACGCCGAACAAAGGTATGCGTCCGGTGAAGTCATCTTGAGATCGCACGCGTGACCCGTA
>JACPOH010000228.1 GCA_016185075.1 Aquabacterium sp.
CACCAAAGGAAGCAGCATGAAAGCCATCTGGAACGGCGTGACCGTGGCCGAAAGCGATGACATCGTCACCGTGGAAGGCAACCACTACTTCCCCGAGCACACGCTCAAGAAGGAATACACCACCTTCAGCAACCACCGCACCAGCTGCATGTGGAAGGGCCAGGCCCACTACATGAGCCTGCTGGTCAACGGCGACATGAAGCCCGATGCCATCTGGCATTACCCCGAGCCCACCGAGGCGGCGCAAGAAATCAAAGGCCGCGTGGCTTTTGGGCCGGGCGTGCAGATCGTGGAGTGAGGCCTGTTACTTGCGCACCGCGCTCACCACATCCAGGCGCACGGCCATGGGCACCATGTCCGCGGCCTTGACCCGCGCACGGTAGGTCACCGCCGCATTCGGCGCAAGGGTGTCCAGGCAATCCGAGTTGCTCCACCGCACACCGTTGGTAAACGGTGAAGTCTTGGTGTTGAGCGAGATGGTGCAAACATCCTTGCCCTCTCGGTTCAGCGTGACATCCAATGTGCCGACCTTGTCGGCCACCTCGGCAGCCTCAACGTGAAACCTGAAGTTCAGTAGCCGCCCCACCCGTGAAGCCTCCGGGCCCCAGGTGGCATCGTTCATCAAGGAAGCATTCAGCACAATGTTGCCCAATGCGCCAGGCTCGGGCTCCAGCTTGGCCTGCGGCACACCCGCCGCCGGGGGCTCCAGCGGTTCGGGGATCACGCCCGCTTTGTTGCTTGCCTGGATCTGGATGGTTTTGGGTGCCGCGCCGAACAGGGTGCGCGCTCCTTCGACCCACATCGACACATAGGTGTTGTGCGTCTGGTTGTTCGAATTAACGGTGCTGCCGATGTTGGCCGTGTTGCCATTGCCGGGCTGGCTCACCGTGGGTATGGCGCGCACGGCGGTGATCACCGGCGGGACGATCCCGATGAGGGTACCGACCACGCCAACCACCGCCAGCCAGACTTTGGTATGGGACTTGGCTTTGACTGGAGAGGGAAGGTCTGAGCTCACGATGTGCCACCCTTGATCTATCCACCCCTGACGTCGGGCGTGCCATATTGCAATCGAAATGACTTGCGCCGGCCATCCCTAGTCTGGTGTGCTGCGCCAGACCGGCGGCTCACACCCAATCGTTGTCAGGTGCCGGGCACAGACGATTTGCCTGACTGGTGCGACTCGGTGAGCTGGCGCGCATAGCCAGCAAATCGCCTGCCGTGATCAGCCAGCATGGCCATGATCTTGAGCATGAGGATATTGACGTTGGGGCACAGCACCACCGGAAAGCCCAATACTCGCTGCTCGATACCGGTGCCTGTGGCCAGCTCCACCAGCGTCGACTGGGTCTGCATGCAATAAGCCACCACCTCGTCCAGCTCGCGCCCCGAACCCGCATGCACCACCACAGCGCCCACGTGTCGGGCTCCATTCAAGCCCGCCCACGTACACACCTGATGCGCGCCCTGATGCACGAAGTGACCCAACAACTCTTGCGCCAGCTTGCCCGCGCCCACAATGATGATCTGCATGGCGCCCCCCTCAAGCTTTGGATTCAGCCAACAAAGGCACATCGGGCAGGTTGCGCAATACCGCCCCCACATCATCGTGCGCTTGCAGCGCCTGAATCACCAAGGGCAAGGGTTCGGCCCAGATTTCGGGCAAGTCGCGCTCCATGGGGTCTTGCAGCGCGAAGGCCAGGGCCTCATGCGGCGGCGTGAACTGCGCGATGACGCCGGGCTTGTTGCCACGCGCATCGACACGGTACCAGCCGAACTCGGGCAGGTGAACGGCATTGAGCCCATGCAGGCAATACGGGGCGCCCTTGTCACCCACCGACAGGCGCTGGTAGCACAAGCCCGTGGGGATGCCGTTGGCCCGCAACAGCGCCGCCAGCAAATGGCTCTTGGCGTAGCAATAGCCGGTCTTGTGCTGCAGCACCTCCGAGGCCTTGCAGGTCACAGGGTTGCGCATGAAGTCCGCGCTGTGCTGGATCTCGTCGCGCACGAACTCGAAGCAGCGCTTGACCAAGGCCAGAGGCTCGCCTCGAAGGCCATCAGCCAGCGTGGCAGCTTGCGCGGCCACGGCTGGGTGATCAAAGTCGATGTAGGTGCTGGGGGCAAGGTAGGCGTGCATGGCGACATGCTAAGGCCGCGCGGCCGCCACGCAGGTTCGAGCGGGCTTTCGGTTGATGCAGGCAAGCTACGCAAAGCCGCCCGTGTGAGAAGCCAACGCCGCCAGTTGATGAACGATGTCCAGCTTGTTGTGCGCAAAGCCACCGGTGTGGGCCATCAGCTCCAGCCCCGCGCCCGTGGACGTGTGGATGATCTGGCTGGCGTCGGGTGCAAGCTGCGGGATCAGTGATGCGGCATGCGTCCACAAGGCGTCGATGGACGCACTGATGGTGTGCGTATCCCAACCCGCCAGTGGCGCAATCGAGATCAGCAGCCCCAAAACCGAGGCACTGCGGGCGCCCCAGCCCACAATCGGGGCAATGGAGTAGGACATGGTGGGCGAGCTCGTTCTGGAATCGCCTTGAATGCGCGCCGCCTTGCTGGCCAGGTAATCAATCCGGTGGGTGACCTTGGGGTGCCGGTTACTCAGCCGGCGCATGTCCTTGAATTCGTCCCGATTCTTGAGGTGGTAGCGCACCTTCAGATAATGCTCGCCCTCTTTGGGGTCTTCCAGCGCATCAATGGTGGCGTAAGCCGATTCGTGCATCACTGCGGCCTCCGCCATGCACCCCTGGGCCTCCAGTTCATGCCCCTTCATCAACAGGGCCAGCGTCTGGTTATAGGCGATCATGGGGTGATCCTTGTTTTCCATGTAGGCCTGGCCCGAGAAGTACAGAAACTGCGCCAGGTAACTGCGCTGAAGTTCATTGAACAGCGGCGCCACCGTGGCCAGCGCCTCGGGGCCCAGGCTGCGGGACACGCTTTCATGCAGCTTGGAGATCTGGCGGTAGCGCGAGCCACAAGCGTTGGCGGGCAAGGCATTGAGCTGGCTCTTGTACGGCTCCTTCACGTTGCGCTCCTTGGCGATGCCGGCCAGGTAGATGCTGCGCTCCAGATGCCCGATCTCGGCCCACAGAACCGCCTCATTCAACGTGGCCTTGCCGCCCAACTCGGTATGCGGCGACAACCTCTGGTGCAAATCCCGCAGGGCGGCGGCGGCCACCTCGATCTGGTCGAGCGCAGCCAGGTTCAGCGTGCCATAAGCGTGAAGCGTGTCGACCAGGCTGCCCACCATGGTCATGGTCTTCTTGAAGATGTCTTCGTCTGACTTGTACGGGAACAGCTTTTGAATTCTGCCCGGGTCAACCTGCTTCAATAACGAAGCAATGTCTTCGAGTTTCATGGCCGGCTCCTGATGATGGATTGGTTTCGCGCAGTGAATTCATGCGCGGCCAGCATACAAATTTGAAAAGAGCACGTCCAGAAAATTGGCCTAAACCAAAATCCTAAACTCGAAGAGAAACCAGACGATTTTGCTGAACGCCTGCCCGGCGCGACGGCTCAAAGGGGCCGTCAACGCTGGGTGCGAAAAGCCTTGACGGCGGCCAGCTCACCCAGGGTGACGCAGCTGGAAGTCGCGTCCACGATGATGTTGCCGCAGCGGCAAGCGGCGGACTCAGCCGGGGCCGAGGGCACGACGTCACCGCACATGCCGCACTCATAGGCGACAAGGGGTGTAGAGGGATAGGGGCCGAGCTGTGTGAGCTCGATGTACTGCCTGGGGGTCGGTTTCATACGGCTGGGGACCCTGGTGACGTTTGTAGGCGCGAAGCAATGTTCACAGGTGACAGTTTGGCAGATTTAGCGGCTGGGCTCTATTTCACGACAGGCGGGAAAGCACGCAAAGCGCCCTTCAAATCGGTGGTTTGGCAGCCGAGCGCATCCGTAGCAAGCCAATCAACTGGGTGGTTTCTAGGGGTTGGCGCTGAAGCCATGGCTTGCGCACCATTCAATGTCTGAGGCCTCACGAGCGACCATGCACACCGCCACATGACGCCGTTTCACTTCTTCGGAAATGTTGGGATCGCCAGCGGCTTTGTTCAACAGCAGCACCCCCTGGGCAAAATCTTGCGTCACACCTGCGCCCGAGGCGAGCATGGTCCCAAGGTCCATTTGGGCCTTTGTGTGCCCTTTTTCAGCAGCCTTGGCAAACCACGCGGCGGCTTCAGACCAATCTCTTGGAACGCCCACACCTTGCGCATAGATGCACCCAAGGTTGTATTGCGCCGAGGCGTAGCCGGCATCCGCCGATTTGCGATACCACTGTATGGCGCGCGGCACATCCCTTGGCAAATCGCTGCGACCTTCAGACAGCAGCTTGCCCGCGTTGAATGCCGCCAGAACATCGCCCATGGCGGCAGCCTCTTCCAACAGCGCAATGGCTTTGCCCGAATCCCGCGGCACGCCCGTGCCGGACTCATAAAAGTTCGAGAGGTTGAACTTGGCTTCCACCACGCCTGCATTGGAAGCCTCCTGAAACCACCTGGCCGCAGCCTGGTAGTCAGCAGGCCCACCGAGACCTTCGGCGAAAAGGCCAGCCAGGTTGTTCTGCGCACGGCCGTCGCCCAGCCAGGCAGCCACGCCAAACAGGTGCCTTGCCAAAGCATAGTGAGACTTGGCCTTCGCCATCCGCCCCAGCTCATAGCTGTTGAAGGCCAGCGCAGAAGCCACCGCCAAAACGAGCAGCACAGCGATGAGGGGTCTAAGCAGTTTCACAGACAAGTGAGGGTTGGGGTTGAATGTGGCATTCTGGTTTGGCGCCTACTTGAGCTTGCTGCTGTCCAGGCCCATTGTGCTGAACCTGGGGCCGTCGTGCGCAGCCTCGCTCGCGGCGGGGGCACCTGGCGAAACGGCCTTCTCGAATCCAAGAAGCCGGGTCACTTCAAACACCAGCAAGCCAAGCGGCCCCAGGGCTCCCAGCATCGCCAGGTAAACGCCCCCTACGTAAAAGAGAATGCCGTTCGGGCCTGGGTCTTTGATGAACATCTTGGCCACCGGTATGGACAGCCAGTTCGCGATGCCGGCCAAAGCGCCTGCGTAGATGAGCGCCACGCCAATCGCTTGGACCTGCCGCACCCCACCGGTCACCACAGGGCTGTCCAGCAAGCAGGGGCGCCGCCATATCTGCACCACCCTGCCGACACCCAGAACCAGCATGATCAGCGGCCCCACAAAGGGGATCAGCCCCAGCGCCCCACCAACCGTCATGCGAACCCAGCCAGACCCGGCCAAACCAATGGGCAGCGCAATGGCCAGAACCGTGAGGCAATAGCTGACCTTGAACAAAGTGGTGCGTTTCATGTGGTTCCTTGGGCTTGATCAATAGGTGGACACAACAGCGGCCCGGTCAGGATGCCTTTGCCGTGCTCGCCGTGGGGTGAAGGCTGGATCACGCCTGAGCTCGCCATTGCCTGAGCCGCCATGGCTGCTGAGCTGCAACGATCTGATCGGGCCGCCCGAGTTCGACACCAAACAGCGGTCTTTGGCCATCTGCCGATAGCACCCCTCATATGAATCAATGACTTGCGATCGCTTTGGGGGTGTTTTTTGATTTCCTGGGAGTGCCAATTTGCAAGTGTAATGGAGTTTCTTTGGCTGCTTTTCATGCTACAGTCACCGCATGTTCTTGAAGGTCTCGTCCTCCGGCGGTCACCGCTATGTCCGATTGGTGG
>JACPOH010000229.1 GCA_016185075.1 Aquabacterium sp.
GGCTGGGTGAAACGGTGCAACAGGTCGGCGTGACCCTGGCGATAGCTGGACAACATGCGCCCGACCAGTTCCGCAAACTGCGCGCCAGCTTCGGTCAGCTCGACGCGGCGCGTGAGCCGCCGAAACAGGCTCAGCCCCAGGTGCCCCTCCAGCTGTTTGATCTGCTGGCTGATCGCCGCCGTGGTGACATGCAGTTCACGGGCAGCCTTGCTGAAACTCAGCAAGCGGGAGGCCGCTTCGAACGCGGGCAGCAGTTGCAGCGGAGGAGGTCTGCGCATGGGGGCCTCGGCGGGTGTGGAGCTTGATGGTTAAGCGCCATTAAACCATGGTGCGGGGCCGAACCACCCCGACTTGCGGGGGACGCGAGGGCTGTCTTGAGGCCCATTCGGGGTGCCCCGGGCGGATCGGGGACAATACGGGGTTTCGCCCCCAGGGTGGTTCGGTTTCCTCTTTTTGACATGTCGGCCTTGATCCAGAGACTCAAGCAACCCGTGGTGCGCGTGCTGGCGGCCTTCACCGGCCCGCGCATCGTGTATGGCTGGGCCAATGCCGATGGCACCTGGTGTGCCCACACCCGCGTGAGCACCCACACCTGCTTCGAGGGGCTCGAAGGCCTGAAGTTGGCCGATCACGTGTTCATCGGCCACTTCAACCGCATTGACGGCTCCAATGGCCTCTTGATCGAAGAAGGCGTGCAGGTCACCAATTACGCGTCCATCCTCAGCCACTCCAGCCACAAGTCGGTGCGCGTGATGGGGCGCCGTTATGTGAACGACCCCAACCCTGCGGGTTACGTGCGCAAGGCCACCCGCATCGGGGCCTACAGCTTCATCGGGCCGCACAGCGTGATCGCGCCTGGCGCGCAGATCGGCAAGGGTGTGATCGTGCAGGGCTACAGCTTCGTGTCGGGCGTGGTGCCCGATTTCGCCATCGTCGGGCCGCAGTCGCATGGCCGGCCAGCCGTGGTGATGGGCGACACGCGCGAGCTTGACCGCGCCTTGCTGCAGCGTCATCCCGAGTTGCACGCGCTGTATGCGCAATGGGCTGGCAAGGACAACCTGCGCCGCGCGCTCAACGGGCAGGTGCGTGCGCCAGATGCCGCTTCTGACCAGGAGCCCGCATGAGTCGCCGCGCCGATGATGCGCCCGCGCGCATCCTGTTTTTTGCCGATGCCGACAGCGTGCACACGCGCCGTTGGGTGGCCGCCGCCGTGGAACGTGGGGCCGAGGCCATCGTCATCACACGGCGGCCTGCCGAGGTGCCCGGTGCGCGCGAGGTGATCGCCATCGCGCCGGGTGGCGACAAGCTGAGCTGGTTCAAGGCCCTGCCACAGGTGCGTCGCGTGGCCCGTGAGGTGGCGGCGCGCTTCCAGCCGACGCTGGTTCATGGCCATTACGTGACGTCCTACGGCCTGTGGGCCGCGATGTGCGGCCTCAAGCTGCCCACGGTGCTCACCGCCTGGGGCAGCGACATCCTGGTCACGCCGCGTGAAAGTCGCCTGATGCGGGCGGTGGTGGGCTGGTCACTGCGCCATGCCGACCTGATCACGGCGGACTCCATGGACATGCTGGCCGAGATCGCGCGCTATCACCCGTCTGCGCCCTGTCATCAGATCCTGTGGGGTGCCGATACCGACAAGTTCGTGCCCGGTGACCCGGGTGAAGACTTCGATGTGATCAGCCTGCGCAGCTGGGAGCCCAACTACAACATCGACCTGATCCTGGAGGCGTTTTCGCGCTTCCTGACGCTGCGCCCGCAGTCCCACGCCCGGCTGCACCTGCTGGGTGGCGGCAGCATGCAGGCCGCGCTGGAGGCCCGCGTGCAGGAGTTGCGTCTGCTGCAGCAGGTGCGTTTCCATGGCCGGGTGGGCGATGTCGAGATGGTCAACGCCATCCAGCGCAGCCGCGTGAGCGTGTCGGTGCCCACCAGCGACGCCACCTCGGTGTCGGTGCTCGAATCCATGGCCTGCGGCCTGCCCATCATCGCCACCGACCTGCCAGCCAACCGCCAGTGGATCGACGAGCGCGGTGGCTGGATCGTGCCGGTGCGCGATGTGGATGCGGTCACGCAGGCCCTGGTCAACGCGTATGACCACCCTTCGCAAGCGGCGCAAATGGGGCAGCACAACCGGGACCGCATCGAGCGTGATGCCTCTCGCCGCGGGCAGATGGACGCCATGTGGCGTCTCTATCAGAAGCTGCTGCATCCCACCGTGCCCCGCATGCAGCGGCCACGTGCTTCTGCGCGTTGACGGGCCGGGTGAAACGCATGACAAACCCTGCACAGACGATCTCGGTCATCGTGCCTTGCCGCAACGAGCGCGATTTCATCGAGCCGTTCTGCCGCAGCGTGGCCGCGCAAGCCGTGCCCGATGGTTGGGCGCTGGAGGTGCTCATTGCCGATGGCCTGAGCGACGACGGCACGCGCGAACGGCTGTCCGCCTTCTGTGCGCAAGACACCGTCACGTGATCTGGCTTATGAAGGTGAGGTGGACACGGTCTACCTCGGGTCCTGGCCGCGTCAGACCTTCGAGCGCTTTGGCGGTTTCGACGAAACCCTGGTGCGCAACCAGGACGACGAACACAACCTGCGCATCCACAAGGGTGGCGGGCGCATCTGGCAATCGGCGAGCATCCGCTCGACCTACTTCCCGCGTGCCAGCAAGGTGGACGTGTTCCGCCAGTACCGCCAATACGGCTACTGGAAGCCCTTCGTCATGAAGAAGCACGGCCAGGCCGCGGCCTTGCGCCACCTGATTCCCGGCCTGTTCGTGGGCACCTTGATGCTGCTGGCTCTGTTGACGCTGGTGGGCAGCTTGTCGGTGGGTTACATGCCGCCGAGCGCATTCCGCACGGTCGTGATCTGGCTGAGCCTGCTCAGTGCCGGTGGCTTGCTGGCCCTGGCTGTGGCCTATGGTGTGGCGGTGTACGCCATCAGCTTCAGCATCGCCCGCCAACAGGGCCGAGACCTGTTCAAGCATTTGCCCGATGTGATCGCGGCCTACCACTTTGGCTATGGCCTGGGTTCGCTGCGCGGCTGGTGGGATGCCATCGTGCGCGGCCGCCCCGACCCCGCATTCGGTCGCCTCACACGCCCTTGATATCGAAAGAGAACCGCATGAGCTCCTCCAACGACAAGCTGCCCTTCCTGCCTTTCGCCCTGCCTGAAATCGGCGAAGAAGAGATTGCAGAAGTGGTCGACACCCTGCGCTCGGGTTGGGTCACCACCGGCCCCAAGGCACGCAAGTTCGAGCAAGCCTTCACCACCTATCTGGGCGACGACAGCCTGCAGTCCATCGCCGTGAACTCGGCCACCGCCGGCCTGCACCTGGCGCTGGAAGCCCTGGGCATCGGCCCTGGTGACGAGGTCATCACCACCACGCACACGTTCACCGCCACCGCCGAAGTGGTGCGCTACCTGGGTGCCGACGTGAAGCTGGTGGACATCGACCCGGCCACGCTCAACATCGACCCCGCCGCCATCGAGGCCGCGATCACGCCGCGTACCAAGGCCATCATGCCGGTGCACTACGCCGGCCTGTCGGTGGACATGGACGCCATCTTCGCCATCGCGAAGAAGCACAACTTGAAGATCGTGGAAGACGCGGCTCACGCCCTGCCCACGACCTGGAAGAAGCAACTCATCGGCACCCTGCAAAGCGACGCCGTGGTCTTCAGCTTCTATGCCAACAAGACCATGACCACGGGTGAAGGCGGCATGCTGGTCACACGTGACCCGCAACTGGCCGTGCGTGCCAAGGTCATGCGCCTGCACGGCATCAACCGCGATGCCTTTGACCGCTTCACCGCCAAGGTGCCCAGCTGGTACTACGAGATCGTGGCCCCCGGCTTCAAGTACAACCTGACCGACATCGCCGCCGCGCTGGGCCTGCACCAGTTGCAACGCGTGACGGGCTTCCAGGTGCGCCGCGAGCAGATCGCTTCGCGCTTTGACGAAGCCCTGGCCGACCTGCCCCTGATCCTGCCGCCGCGTCCGCAACACGCCGGTGACCTGCACTCCTGGCACCTGTACGTGGTGCGCCTGACGGACGAAGCCTCCATCAACCGCGACCAGCTGATCGACAGCCTGTTTGCCGATGGCATCGGCGTGAGCGTGCACTACATCCCGCTGCACCTGCACCCGTACTGGAAGGAACGCTACGGCCTCCAGCCCGAGCAGTTCCCGCACAGCCAGAAGGCCTACGAGCGCATGGTGACCTTGCCGCTGTACACCAGGATGACGGACGACGATGTCGAGCGCGTGATCAAGGCCGTGCGCAAGGCTTTTGGTCGGTGATGTGGTCGGTGATGTGGCAAGCGGCGTGACCCTGCGCAAATTCTTCAGGTGACATGAGCAAGCGGCTGTTCGATTTCCTGCTGTCTTCACTGGGCCTGCTGATGCTGGCGCCGGTGTTGCTGCTCATCGCGCTGGCCGTCAAGCTCGACTCACCAGGCCCGGTGTTTTTCCGGCAGGAGCGGGTGGGGCGCTTTGGCGTGCCGTTTCGCATCCACAAGTTCCGCACCATGCGCCATGACCATGCCGGCAAGGGCCTGCAGATCACCGTGGGTGCTGACAGCCGCATCACGCGCGTGGGCGGCTTCCTGCGCCGCAGCAAGCTCGACGAGTTGCCTCAGCTGATCGACGTGTGGGTGGGCTCGATGAGCCTGGTGGGGCCGCGCCCCGAGGTGCCACGTTATGTGGCGCACTACCCCGCGGCCATGCGCGAGAAGGTGCTGTCGGTGCGGCCCGGCATCACCGACATCGCTTCCATCGAATACCGCGATGAAAGCAGCGTGCTGGCGCGTGCGGCGGACCCCGAGCACGCCTACATCCACGAGGTGTTGCCGCACAAGCTGGCCTTGGCCGCCAGCTATGTGGACCAGGCCTCGGTGTGGATGGATGTGCGGCTGATCTGGCGCACGATCATGGCCATCGTGCGGGGGTGAGGCTGGCGCCGCCGCGGCGTTCTGAGGCCAGCCGCGATAATAGGCCGCGTGCGGTCGCACTCATGCAGCGTGGTGCATGATGCGCGGAACCTGTTGCGTCCTTTTTGCCCACTTGATATGACCCAAGCAGACGGCGCCTTCTTGCCCTCCATCAAGGAGCGCAGCCTCACGGTCGATGCCGAGCGCTTGCGCGAGTCCGTGGCCGACTGGTCGGCGGCGCTGGCGGCTGTCAGCGACCTGCCCTCCACCGTGCGCCAGGATGTGGTCGATGCCCTGGAGCTGGCCCGGCGTTTCAACGCCGAGGTCGTGCGGCCCATGGCGCTGCAGATCGATCGGCAATGCCTGGATGACCCCAGCCACATTCCGCGCGATATCGTTCGCCTGGCTGGTGAGTGGGGCTTGTTCACCCTGTGGTTGCCGACGCTGTTTGGGGGCAAGGGCTGGAACTTCCTGTCGCTGTACGCCTTTCTGGAAGAGGTGGCCTCGGCGTGCGCCGGCGTGTCCGCCATGATCGGCGTGCACTACATGGGTGTGGCCACGTTGACGGCCAGCTGGAACCTGCGTCTGGCTGCGCGCGTGCTGGGCGATGTGTGCGCAGGCGAGCGCCGCGGTGAGCCCTGTCTGTTGAGCCTGGCGCTCAACGAGCCCCTGGCCGGTACCGATGCCGTCGACACGCAGTTGCTGGCCCAGGCTCAGCTGGGAACGCAAGCCACGGCGCAGCCCGATGGCAGCTACATCCTGACAGGCCGCAAGACCTACATCTCCAATGGCCATGTGTCGAGCTGGCACATGGTGGTGGCGTACGAGGATCTGAGCCAGCCCGCCGAGACCATGGTCGTGCTGGCCGTGCGTGCGGGTTCACCTGGCTTGCGGGTGGGGGAGCTGATCGACAAGGTCGGGCAGAAGGCCTGTACGGCTTCGGAGCTGGTGTTCGAACAATGCCCTGTTCCGGCTGAGGCCGTGGCCATTGACCGCCATCTTGCCAAGGGGCTGCAGCGTGCCTACCGCGACATCGCGCAGACCTTGCTGGACGCCATCTCTTCGTGCACGCGTGCCGGCGTGGGGGCCTTCGCGGCGGGCACGGCGCGTGGGGCCTGTGAAGCCGCGCGTGATTACGCGGCGCGCAAGGTGCTGCCGGCCGGGCGCCTGATCGAGCAGCAATGGGCGCAGACCATGCTGGCCGAGATGAGCAAGAACGCCGCGCTGGCGCGCCAGGCTTACCTGGAGTCGGCGCTGGCCAATGGCATGGGTGGCCTGTTTCGCATGATGTTTTTCAGGCCGCTGTACTGGGCCGACAAGCTGGCTCCTGCGAGCGTGTGGCGCTTTGTCGCGCGGCGCGTGCTGCAATCGCCCGACGCAACCCAGTGGTTCCAGCAGCGCTTTCTGGATGAGCAGCCGCGCGAGTGGCAGAGCCTGGTGTCTGGCCTGGCGTCCATGGCCAAGTTTGCAGGCAGCGACTTCGCCATGGCCAATGCCCATCTGGCGCTGGATCTGACCGGGGCCGATGGTCTGCGCCATGAGCTGGGCATTGAAAAACGCCTGCGTGATGCCAAGGTGCTGCAACTGTATGAAGGCACCGATCAGCTCAATCGGGTGAACCTGTTCAAGTGTCGTGTGCGGCAGGATCCGAGCGTGCGCGTGTTCGTGCGCGAATCGGAGATGTGGGGGTTGGCCGAGCCCGCCATGCGCTGGCCGCAGGCACCGGGCACGGACTGGCTGGAGGTCGCGCAGCGCTTTGCCGACGAACAACTGCCGCATCTGCAGGGCGTGGCGGCACTGGACCACATGCATGGTCTGGGTTGGGCCAATCTGTGTGGCGACCCGACCTGGGGCGCGCAAGGGCAATCGGTGGACACCCTGTGCCGCGTGCTGGAGCCCTTGGCGGCTGTGGACCCCAGCGCCGCCGCAGCGGTGTATGGCAGTGCCGCCGCGCACCTGGCGCTCAGCGCCGCGCAGCCTTCGCTCGATGAACAGCCCCTGATGCGCGATCTGGCTGGCGAATGGCTGGCCTGGCCGGCTTGTCATGACATCCACGACCAGCTCTGGCCAGCGGTTGACGCGCAAGGCTACCTGCGCGGTCAGGCTGACATGCTGCTCTTGGGCGCACACGCACGCTGGGCTGTGCTGCCGGTGCAGGGCCGCGATCAGACCATGCAATTGGCGGTGGTGGATCTGGCCCATCCCGCCGTCATCCGGGGTGAGCCCATCCGCACACTGGGCTTGCCCAACGCGGGCATCAACGATATCGAATTTGGCGGTGTGCCTTGCACCGTGCTGGGCGGCCAGGGCGCGAGCCTGTTCAGGCGCTTGTCGGCCGAGCTGGCACCGGCCGTGGTGGCGATGCAGTGTGGGCTGTCTCGTGCCAGTTTGCGTGAGGCCATCGAGCGGGCGACCTCACGGCAACAGGGCGGGGGCAGCCTGCTGGGTTGGGGCGAGGTGCGCCGCATGCTCTCGGGCATGCAGGAGCGGCTCAGCAGCATGCAGGCCTTGTTGTGGACGGCCCTCACCGGGGGCAGCAAGGGGCCTGACGCCATCTACAACGCCTTGCACGCCGGCCGCCTGGCCGTGGCGCTGACGGTGGACGGCGTGCAGATCATGGGGGCGCAGGGTTACACCACGGCCTGCGCACAGGCCCAGCGCATGAAGGATGCGCGCCAGCTGCAGTGTCTGCTCGGTGGGGTGGCGTGGCGCAGCCAGTGGTTACTTGAACGCGTGTGAACCCGGCCTCATGAGGGGCTTCAGGTGGTGGGGATGTCGCACAGCTTGAGCAGCAAGCGGTGGAGTTCCGTTTGCTCGGAGGCACTGAGCTTGTCGATGACCTGCTGGTCCTGCACCTGGACCGCTTGGGTGATCTGCACCAGATCGGCCTTGCCTTTGTCCGTCAGGGCCAGGCTGAAGGCGCGGCGATCTTCTGGTGCCGGCAGACGCTGCATATAGCCCAGGTCCTCCAGGGCATCCACCAGGATGACCGCGCCAGAGCGTGCAATGCCCATGATCTTGGCCAACTGCGTGAGCTTGAGCCCCGGGTTGAGCGACACGATGACCATGGCTGAAAAACGAGGCGGCGTGATGCCCCAGGGCTCCAGCGCGGCAATGAAGTTCTCGTATGTCCGGATCTGGGCGCGCCGAATGGCATAGCCCATCAACGAATCCAGCACACCGTACTGGATGCCGGGAACGTGCGCTACGAAGAGTTCCGAGTCACTCATTGTTGTTCTTGCTGGATGACTGTGCTGACAACATTGTAGGGAGGCCCGCTCACATCTCATGCAGGACCAAGGTCATATCGCGCAAGCTCATGACATCTCGGCGGTATCTTGGGGCATTTTCCGGGGGGGGCGCTGGTACCATCTGCGTCAACACGCCACGATGTTGACGGCCAGCCCTCCCCGCGCCGTCTCCTTGTATTTGTCTTTCATGTCGGCACCGGTTTCTCGCATGGTCTGGATCACCTTGTCCAGACTGACCCGGTGCGAACCGTCGCCATGCAGCGCCAGCCGGGCCGCGTTGATGGCCTTGACCGAGGCAATGGCATTGCGTTCGATGCAGGGGATCTGGACCAGCCCACCCACGGGGTCGCAGGTCAGGCCAAGGTGGTGCTCCATGCCGATTTCGGCGGCATTCTCGATCTGCGCGGGCGTGCCGCCCAGCACGGCACACA
>JACPOH010000230.1 GCA_016185075.1 Aquabacterium sp.
CCAATGGCCGCCGCATCCTGGCCAGCCTCAACGTGGTGGACGACACCTGCATCGTCGGTGTCGATGAACTGGGCGTCTCGGAGGACGCGTTCACGCAACTGGCGGTGGAAAACGGCCACCCGGCCTTCATCAACCAGGCCGAGCCGCCAACGTCCATCCCCGCGCTACACCGCAAGATCGCGGGTGAACGCCTCAGTGGCGATGACTTCCGCGCCATCGTGCGTGACATCGCCGAGCACCGCTACTCCAAGATCGAGCTCACGGCCTTTGTGGTGGCCTCCAACCAGGGTGAGCTGGACCGCGAAGAGGTTTACTACCTGACGGACGCCATGGCCTCGGTTGGCCGCAGGCTGGACTGGCGTGAGCACCCGGTGGTTGACAAACACTGCATTGGCGGCATCCCCGGCAACCGCACCTCCATGCTGGTGGTGCCCATCGTGGCGGCCCATGGCATGGTCTGTCCCAAGACCTCGTCGCGCGCCATCACGTCGCCGGCCGGTACGGCTGACACCACGGAGGTGCTGGCCAATGTCGAGCCGCCTTTCGACAAGCTGTGGGACATCGTGCGCGAGCACCATGGCTGCCTGGCCTGGGGCGGCACCAGCGAACTCTCTCCAGCCGACGATGTCCTGATCGCTGTGGAGCGCCCGCTGTCGATTGATTCGCCTGGCCAGATGGTCGCGTCCATCCTGTCCAAGAAGATCGCCGCTGGCTCGACCCACCTGCTGCTCGACATCCCCGTCGGGCCGACGGCCAAGGTGCGCGCCATGCCCGAAGCGCAACGGCTGCGCAAGCTGTTCGAGTTCGTGGCCAACCGCCTGGGGTTGACGCTGGACGTGGTCATCACCGATGGCCGCCAGCCCGTGGGCAATGGGATCGGGCCGGTGCTGGAGGCCCGCGACGTGATGCGCGTGCTGCGCAATGACCCACGCGCGCCGCAGGACATGCGCCAGAAGGCTTTGCGCCTGGCTGGCCGCATGCTGGAGTTCGACCCTGATGTCCGGGGCGGCGACGGCTTTGCCATTGCCCGCGACATCCTGGACTCTGGCCGGGCGCTCAAGAAGATGATGGCCATCATCGAGGCACAGGGCGCCAAGCCCTTCGACCCTGATCGCCCCGCTCTGGCGCCCTTGAGCTTCGACGTGCTGGCTGATCAGGACGCCGTGGTGACCAGCATCGACAACCTGCAACTGGCCCGCATCGCACGCCTGGCCGGGGCCCCCAAAGTGCAAGGCTCCGGCGTGGACCTGCTGCACAAGATGGGCGAGCCCGTCAAGGCGGGGGAGCCGCTCTACCGCGTCTACGCGGCCTTTCCGGCGGATCTGGCGTTTGCGCGTCAGGCCAGCGAGCGCAACACGGGCTTCACCCTGGGGCGCGCGCAAGACATCCCGCCGCTGTACGTGGAGTTCTGAGCCATGCCTGCCTTGTTGCTTCACTTTGACGATGAAAGCGCCGCCGCACGGCGCCTGGCCCAGGCCTGCCAGCTGGTATCCGCCTGCGTGGAGGCACACCGCTTTCCCGATGACGAGCTGCGTTTGCGTCTGCCGGTCGACGCGCAGGGCAAGTTGCCCGAACAGCTGGTCGTCTACCGCAGTCTCGATCGCCCGAATGACAAGCTGATCGAGCTCATGCTGGTGGCGCGTCAGGCCCGCGAACTCGGCGCGCGCCGCATCATCCTGGTCGCCCCCTATCTGGCTTACATGCGGCAGGACATCGCCTTTCACCCGGGTGAGGTCGTCAGCCAGAAGGTTGTGGGACGCTTCCTGGCGGAGCTCTTCGATGCGGTGATCACGGTGGACCCCCATCTGCACCGCATCAGCACCCTCGATGAGGCCATTGCCCTGCCCCACGCCATCAGCCTGTCGGGGGCGCCCATGCTGGCCGAGCTCATCGCGCGGCATCACGACCGGCCCTTGCTGATCGGCCCGGACGCCGAGTCCGCGCAATGGATCGAAGCCGCCGCCAGGGTGCACGGGCTGGACCATGGCGTCTGCACGAAGGAGCGCCGCGGCGACAAGCAGGTCGAGATCACCTTGCCGGTTGTCCCTGTGCAGGGGCGTGCCGTGGTCTTGCTGGACGATGTGGCCAGCTCCGGACGCACCCTGGCCGTGGCCGCACGCCTGCTGCTTGACGCCGGTGCCAGCTCGGTGGATGTGGCCGTGACGCACGCCTTGTTTGCCGGTGACGCGCTGGCCGTGATCCAATCGGCCGGCGTCAGGCATGTCTGGAGCACCGATTGCATCGCCCACCCGAGCAACGCCATCGAGATGGCGCCCGCGCTGGCGCAGTCCCTGCAACCCCTTCTGAGTTGAGCCAGGCCCATGAGCGAAGAAAGCTGGTACGACCGGCACGTGCTGCCCTACCTCATCGACATGGCCTGCGGCATCCGGCCCGTGGCGAGGCAACGCGAAAAGGTGGTGCCCCTGGCACAAGGCCAGGTGCTGGAGATCGGCATTGGCACGGGCCTGAACATCCCCTTTTATGACAAGACCCGTGTCACCCGCATCACGGGGGTCGACCCAGCCTTGCGCATGCACAGCCTGGCGCAAAAGCGCATTGCACAAGCAGGCCTGGATGTGGCCCTGATCGGTCTGTCAGCCGAACGCCTGCCCGCGGACGACGCCAGCTTCGACACCGTGGTCTGCACCTACACCCTGTGCACCATCCCCGACCCGGCGGCAGCGCTGGCTGAAATGCGCCGTGTACTCAAGCCGGGCGGCAAGCTGCTGTTCTCGGAGCATGGCCTGGCACCCGACGCCAACATCAGCAAGTGGCAGACGCGCCTGCAGCCCTACTGGAGCAAGCTCGCGGGCGGTTGCATGCTCGACCGCAATGTGCCCCTGTTGTTGCGTGATGCGGGCTTCCAGTCCGACGTGCAGTCCAGCTACCTGCCGGGCCCCAAATTCGTCTCCTACCACTACTGGGGCGTTGCACAGGTGCGTTGACCTGCGCCAGGGGCGCTGCCGTCATGTGAAATTTTCTAGGGATAGCGGCGCCCAACGCCGCGCGTATCCTTGGCTGGTCCATGCAGGCGCCACGCCCTGCATGGCTTGCCGGCGGCGACAGGCTTCCGTTCTGTTTGCGATACCCGCCTCCGCCCTTCATCGACAAACCAGCCAGGAGATGAATGATGGCCGAAGTCACCAAATACCACGTGCTTGTCTACGGTGGCCCCGAGGGCTACCAGACAAACCGCTCGCAGATCGCCTTGTACGGCACGGCGGGCACCACCATTGCCTACGTTCGTTTCAACGACCCCGGCATGGTGTTCGAGAACGATGCCAACACCAATGGCGTCATCACGATGCACCTGCCCAGCACGATGTTCCAGAGCGTGCTCGACATCCTGCGCAACGAGAAACCCATCCAGATCTACTTCGCTCAGGGCAGAGGGTTCTTCGGTACAGGCTCAACCGAGCCTGTTGGCGAAAACGAATAGACCAACGGCGAGCAAGCGGGCAGTACCAGGCAGTTCAGTTCAACCGAATGGCAGTGATTCACCATATGGAGCACCATCATGAAACTACCTGTCTTCAAGATTGCCAGCACCATGGCACCGGCTGATCACATCAGAGAACTAGGGCAACGCATCTTTCCCCGTCAGGATCACCAGATTGTGGAGCGCGGTACCAAAGTCGAGCTGCGCAGCCCTATCGGGCAGATCGAAGTCGATACCGGCAAGGGCGGCGTCTGGGCCGCCGACACCACGCGGCTTTGGCGATTCGATCCCGCATCGGGCAAGAAACCACGCCTGCTGGGTGCGTCAGAGGCCAGGAAGCTCAGCCTCGACACCCTCAAGGTCCACCAGATCACACCGGAGCTGAGCGGCCCGTTTCGGCTCAAGACGCCCCGGGCGACCGGCGCCGTGACAGCCTTCTCGCCTCAAAAGGGCGCTCCCCGCCAGGTCATCCATGAAGACAACACCGTGATCACCGATGTCGAGGTGGATGTCAGCGATTACGGCCTCAAGCAGAAGAGCTTGCCCGTCGTGGGCGGCGGCGGCCGATTCAGTACCGTGCACGGCGATGGTGGCAGCCTGCTGGCTGCGGGCGGCGTCTGGCGACCCAGCGTCGGCAAGCCAGTCCTGCACGAGGTCATCCCACAGAAGAAGGCCGATGAGATGTACAGGGCGCGAATGGGTAACACCCCCGTCAGCGAATTCACGTCCGAGCTGGCCTATTACGCTGCGCCCGCGTTTACCGAGCAGGACATGCTCTACCCGGTCTATGTCTACAGTGGCGTCGCTGACTTCAAGGGCAACCGCGTGCCCCTGCGCAAGGTCATGATCCCTGCCACCGATGTGGGGGCGGCGGCCCAGCCCGCCGTCATGGCGCCCCCACGCCATAGCAAGAGCGAGCCACACATCCGCCCCTTGCCCGCTGATTTCCGCCCCACGCCCGGCAAGGCTTTGCCCCCGGGCATCGCGCTCAACAAGCGCCAGATGGCCAGCCGCAAGCTGCAGCTGACGGATTACTTCGTGCCGGGCCCGGCCAACTCGCCCTTGATCGTCAATCCTAACCTGACGCAGGTGCAGATCAAGGAACTCGCCAACCTGCTGGGTTACTACTCGGCCGGCACCTCGTGGATCGGCTTGTCGGGTGGCTTGAGCGGCAGCCAGAATAACGCCAAGGGGTTCGTGGACGAGCTGTCTGCCATTGGGTGGAACATACGCTTCAACTGGGGCGATGCGGCAGCGTGGGAGTCCGACTGGCGCAAGAACGACGACAGTTGGGTCGATGCGGTGGATTTCGTTTTCTACACCGGCCATGCCAACAGCGACGGCTGGGTGCTGGCGGCGCCCGATGACACCTTCCTGCACTTCACCGAGACGGCTGGCGCCCGGGATCTCTGGGGCGCCAACAATCTGGAGTGGGCTGTGATCGCCGCCTGCGGCCCTTTGCAGGATGAAGTAGTGGAAAGCGGTGGTGACGTGCTCGAGCGCTGGCGCGATGCCTTTGACGGCATGCATATCCTGATGGGTTACGCGCAGGTCACCTACGACACCGAGGAGGAGGGCAAGCGCCTGGCACAGTACGCCAAGAGCGGGTCCACCATCATCCAGTCCTGGTTCCGCACCGGTCAGGAGATCCAGGGGTCAGGGATCTGGGTAGGCGCCTACTACATCGGCAATGCCAGCGGTTCGACCGGCAACGATCACCTCTGGGGCGTGGGCTCCGTCGGGCCGGACATCACCAGCCCCACGTGGCGGGCCTGCAGTTGGGTACCCTGTTGACCAGGGGGCGCGGCTGAAGCTGGCTGGGGCCCTTGAGGGCGCTCGGCCAGTGCCTCCGGCCGTATCCACACCGAGACGGACTGCATGCGAAGCCGCGCTTCGCTGATGGCCGCTTTGGGGTAATACCAGCCCAGCGTCAGGGCAATCATGGCCCAGTTTCGGCTGGTCAGTTTCAGCAACTCGGCCACAGGGACGTTGCTCTCGAAGCGGATGTGCGCGTGCGCCCATCATCGCCACGATCAGCAACAGCACGCCAGGCACCCAGACCAGCGCCAGACGAATGCTCTCGGCTGTGTGCTCGGTCTGCTTCATGCGGGCCACGGTGCCCCAATCCAGACCAACCAGTTCTGACAGGCCCCATGTCAACGGCAGCACCACCACCAGAAGGGCCAGCAGTGCCATCACACCGGTGACCAGCGTGACGCCCAGGGCCTCCCCACGTGGCAGCCCCTGTGTACGCTCATTGCCCCAATCACCCAGTACGGCATGGCGGTGCTGATAGCGCTTGAACTGCACATACACCCAGGGCAGCGCGATGCACAGTGCCACAGCGGCCACGGCACCCAGGCCATAGGCCAGGCCAGCTTGGCCATCCATGCCGGCGATCACCGCCCACACGGCGGTCACCCCGCCAACGATGTACAGCAGCGTGGGCCAGCCCATGGCCTTGATGGCGTCCAGAGGCGTCGCCGCAAGACGCATCCGCTGGCCGCGCCAGCTCGTGTGCTGCAACTGGAACTCCAGGTAGCCATGCAGGCCGATGGGCAGCATCGCCGCCGTGAGCAACTGCATGGCCGCCACGCCCATGAGGCGATAAGGCCCGGTCAAGGAGATCCCGTAATAGATGGCGTTGAGAATCACCGTCGCCACGATGTTGCCGGCGAACATTTTCCAGGGGTTGACGTGGTAGTCCAGGTTCGCACCGGCCACATACGTGTGCTGGTAGAAATAGCGCAGGCGGCCCACCAGCGCCCAGGGCAAGGCGATACCGGCCGTCAG
>JACPOH010000231.1 GCA_016185075.1 Aquabacterium sp.
CGATCCGGGTCACCGACCGATTGATCCTTGCCGATCAAGCTGAACTCGTAGCCGACATGGCTGAGGAACGGAAGTTTCCGCTCAGCGAGCGCGCGATAGAAGGCTTTGTAGTGCGGGTCAGCCGGATCCGGGTTGAAGGCCTTGACCAGCAGGTCCTTGGCCTTGAGCTGGGTGTCGGTGTCCTTGAAACGGGCCCGCACCGAGCCACCGTCGAACTCGACGAAGTCAGCCTTCACGCCGCCATCCTTGAGGGCCGACTCCACCTTGGCCACCGCCTCGGCATTGAGCTTGACCGTGGCCTTGCCACTGGAGAGCTGCACGGCCGGCGCTTCCCCAAAGAAGTTGGGCAAGGTGTAGATCAGGCCGATGAACAGGGCCACGGCGATGATCAGGTACTTCCACCAGGAATAGCGGTTCATGAAATCCTCGACTGACTGCCAGCTTGCGCTGCGTTCTTATTTGTATGTGCCCTTAGGCAGGACCTGGACGATGGCCACGCGCTGCAGCTGCAGCTCGACGCCATTGGCCACTTCCACGCTGACGAAGGTTTCGCCCAGCTTGGTGATCTTGCCGATCACGCCACCTTGCGTGACCACCTCGTCACCCTTGGCCAGCGCGTCGAGCATGGCCTTGGTCTCTTTCTGGCGCTTCATCTGCGGGCGGATCATGACGAAGTACAGGACCACGAACATGAGCACCAGGGGCAAAAAGCTCATCAAACCACCCTGCGCACCGGCGGCGGGCGCAGCGGCCTGGGCATAGGCTTCGGAAATAAACACGGCAATATCCTTCAAACAAAGGGCCGAGGCACCTCACTCGGCAGAGTGACAGGCGCGCCGGCCAGAACCGATCGATTGTATGCCGCGGGCGAGGCCGCCCGCGCGGGGGCTTACAGCACGTACTTGACCAGGGGGTGGGCGGTCAGGCCACGGTAAATGTTGTCCAGCTGGGTGCGGCTGGTGGCCGTGACGGTGATGGTCAGGCCCAGGTAGTTGCCGCTGCTGCTGGGCCGGCGCTGGATGGTGCTGGCGTCAAAGCCCGGGTCGTGCTCGAGCACGATGGCCACCACGGCTTCCACGAAGGTTTCCCGGTGGGCCCCCATCACCTTGATCGGAAAGGCGCATGGGTAGTCGATGAGCGACTGCTCGGGCGGGATGTATGGGTTGGCGGGGGTGTGATCTGGCTGACTCATGTCGGCCTCCTTCTTCTACAAAAACCGGTGCAAAACGACTTACTGGACACCCAGACGAACGGCATCCCACATGCGGCCCAGCCAACCGGCGCTGGGCACGGCCTCCAGGGCCTGCAGCGGCAGGGTCTGCCAGGGTTGGCTGCCGAGGGTGATGGTCAAGGTGCCCACGGTCTGTCCGAGGGCCAGGGGCGCCATCAAGGGGTCATTACGCGTCAAACTGGTCTGCACGGCGCGCCCCTGGCCACGGGGCACCACCACCAGCACGGGCTGGGTGGCCCCCAGCCGCACGGTGCCGGACTGCCCTTTCCAGACCTTGGCGGTGGCCACGCTCTGGTGGGCATCGAACAACTTGACCACATCAAACGCACTGTAGCCCCAGTTGAGCAGCTTCTGGCTCTCGTTGGCGCGGGTTTCGGGCGAGACCGCGCCGAGCACCACGCTGATGAGGCGGCGCTCGCTGCCCTGGGCCGTGCGGCGCGCGGTGGCCACCAGGCCGTAGCCGGCCGCCTCGGTGTAGCCGGTCATCAGCCCGTCCACAGTGGGGTCGCGGTGCAGCAGCAGGTTGCGGCTGAGCTGGCGGTAGCCGTTGTAGCTGAACTCTTTGAGGCTGAAGTAGGCCAAGGCCTGCGGGTAGTCGGTGAGCAGGCGCGCGGCAATGATGGACAGCTCGCGAGCGGTACTGACATGCCCTCGCGCACTCAGGCCCTCGGGGTTGACGAAGTGCGTGGCCTTCAGGCCGAACACCTGGGCCTGGCGGTTCATCATCTCGACAAAAGCCTCGACCGAGCCGGCCACGCCTTCGGCCAGCGCCACGGTGGCGTCATTGCCGTTTTGCACCACCATGCCCTTGATGAGGTCATCGACCTTGACGCGGTTGTTGACCTCCATGAACGAGCGTGAAGCGCCGCTCATGCCGGTGCGCCAGGCACGATCCGAAATGGTGAGCTCCTTGGTCGGGCTCAATTTGCCATTTTGCAGGGCCTGGAACACCAGGTAGGCGCTCATCAGCTTGGTCAGCGAGGCGGGCTCGACAGGCGTGTCGGCGTTGCGCGCCGCCAGCGTCTGGCGCGAGCCCATGTCTTGCAGGATGAAAGCCCGTGCCGCGATCTCCGGCGGCAAGGGCATGGCCAGCGCCGGCTGGCTGAAGGGGCCGAGGGCGACCGCATCGGGCGCGGGCGCGACGTGGGCGCCCGCCGCGGCAGGCGTCCTGGTCACGCCGGCCGTCACAGGCATGGCCATGGGCAGGCAGAGTGCGGGCCAGAACAAGGCGACGCGGGCAAGGCCGGCGCGACGCGTCAAGGGATGTCGGATCATGGGGGCGAAGGATAGCGGCATGCGGGGGCTCACGCCGGCGTCAACGGCGCAAAGAGCCCGGACGTGGGGGCGCGTAAAAAGGCTGGAGACAGTTGAGGCCGCACGGGCCGAAATCAACCCGCAGACACCGAGGCGGCCTGCAAATGCCGCAGCACGACCTCTCGCAACCGGGACAACTGCCCATGGAAGAAATGCCCGGTGCCCGGGATCACCGTCACAGGTACGGCCTGCGGGCGCGCCCACTCCAGGATGCTGGCCAGCGGCACGACGTCGTCCTGCTCGCCCTCGACCACCAGGGTGTGCACCGGCACCTGGGGCACCTCGAAGCGCGACACCGCGGGGCTGACCAGCACCAGTTGTGCGGGCACCTGGATGGCCGGCTGGTTGGCGGCGGCCTGCGCCAACCGGGTGTAAACCTGTGCAGCCACATAGCCGCCAAACGAGAAGCCTGCCAGCGCCACCGGCAGGCCGCGCATGGCCGGGTCAGCCTGAAAATGCCCGAGCACGGCCATCATGTCCACCGTCTCACCCCGGCCCTCGTCCCAGCTGGATTCGGACTGGCCAACACCTCGGAAGTTGAAGCGCACGGCGCGCCAACCCGCCAGCACAAAAGCGCGCACCAGGGTATGGACCACCTTGTTGTCCATCGTGCCGCCCATCAAAGGGTGCGGGTGAGCGATCACGGCCAGGCCGATGGGTGGGGTCTGAGGGTCTTCAAGCACCACCTCGATCAGGCCGGCCGGCCCGTCGATGGTGCTGGAGGCGGGGCGTCCGAGCATGTGTTTTCTGGATGGCTGCGGTGACTCAACGGCCCACGTCCGGCGGCAACACCAGGCGCTCGACCACCTCGCCCTTGAGCAGATGTCGGTCCACGATCTCGTCGATGTCAGCCTTGTCCACATAGGTGTACCAGGTGCCTTCGGGGTAGACCACGGCCACGGGGCCGCCCGCGCAACGGTCCAGGCAGCCCGCCTTGTTGACGCGCACCTGGCCCGGCCCGTTCGCGCCAGCATCCGCAATGCGGCGTTTGCAGTGGTCGAAGCCATCCTTGGCAGCGTGGTCGCCGCAAGAGGCTTCGCCATTGATGCGCTGGTTGAGGCAGAAGAAGATGTGGCGCTGGTAATAGCTCATGGCGGCATTCTAGGTTTTCACTCGGACGCATCAGGGTGGTGGGTTTCTCGGCCAGCCAGGCGCCCGATCAGCCAGACCAGGGCCACATAGGGCCACAGGATGCCCATCCAGCGCGACAAGCCATGGAAGCGGATGAAGCGCCCGTTTTCCCACGCCTGAAGTGTTTGCGCATAGTAAGGGTCCATCGGGGCCAGATGGATGAGCCCGATCAAGGACAACACCATCAGCACGCCCAACGCCGCGCACGTGGTGCGCGAACAGCCCACCAGCACCACGCCACCGAGTGCCCCCAGCAGCATCCCGATGCTGGCCGACAAGGTCAACCAGCTGAACGCATGGGCGGGCCCGAAATTGAGGCCGGCCGACAAGGCCGTCACACCCATCCCCAGCAAGACCAGGGTCGACATCAGGGTCAGGCGCAAGGTACGCGGCCGCGCCACGGCACAGGCCACACACATGGGCACGAGCAGGCCCGTGGCCGTGGCCAGCGTTTCCACCACGGGCAACCAGCTGGATGACACCACGGCCGAGTGGAACGACGCCCACAGGGTGAGGGGGTCAGCCGGCAGGATCCAGGCCTGCAGGGGCGTGTCTTGCGTCCACTCCATCAGGGTGATGCGCACGCGTGGCAGCAACTGGCCCTGCCCCAGTGGCCAGGGCGTCGGGTAGAGCAGGCCCAGCGGCCACAGTGACAGCAAGGCCAACCCATGCCCCGCTTGCGGAATGAACCAGCGCGCCCGCAAACGGTGCCAGAGCTCAAACAGCCCCAGGGCACTGAGGGTCAGGGCGGCCAGGGCACCCCAGGCCATGCCCAGGGTGTTGAGCATCCAGTCGGTGATGGACGGCACACGTGAAGGCAGCGTGTACTGGATCAGCTCCACCAGGTAGGACATGGCCGAACCAGCCAGCACCGTGAGCACGGCAGCCGCCAGGGGGCCCCTGCCGCTGCGCAAGTGCGCAATGCCCATGATCAGCCCAAACGGCAGATAGCCCAGGATGTTGGCGACCAGGTCGTTGGTCACCTCGTAGCCCAGCTTGGGCAGCGCCCAATGGAAGACCTGGCTCTCGGGCCAGCGCCAGCCGCTCCAGGGAAAGAGCGAGGCGTAAACGATCAGGGCGGCCGCCACCCAGGTCAGAGGCCAGGCAGAGCTGCGGTGCACGGACATGGGCCTGCAAGCGCGTCAGGACAGCACCGGCTTGAGCACCACCAGGCAGACGATGGTGGCGAACAGCAGCACCGACACCTCGTTGAACACCCGGAACCAGCGGTGGCTGCGGCGATTGGACAGCGCCTCGAAATCACGCAGGATCTTGCGACAGATGTGGTGATAACCCACCACCCCTATGACGAGGATCAACTTGATGTGCAGCCAGATTTGCCCGCTGCCTTTGCCCATGCCAAAGTAAAGCCACAGCGCGAGGCCGAAGGCCAGTGCGGGCACCATCAACAGACTGCTGAAGCGGTAGAGCTTGCGTGCCATGAGCAACAGGCGTTCGCGCTCGGCATGGCTGTCGGAGGGCACCATGGCCAGATTGACGAACAGGCGAGGCAAGTAGAACAAGCCGGCAAACCAGCTGGCCACGAAGATGATGTGCAGGGCCTTGACCCAGAGATAGGCGTTGCTCATGGTGGGATTATGAACAGCCACCAGCATGGCCTCGGGTTTCAAGCAGGCCCGGTACAAAAAAAGAGCCCCGGCGCAAGCCGGGGCTTTCAAGCCTTAACGCTGTCATCACGGTAAGGCACCTGCTCAGGGAGGAAAAGCAGGGAATGAAGGCCTTGCGGCGTATCATTCAAAAACAATTATAGATGGGATCGGGCGGCATGTCTCCAGACCATGTCCGAAAAAACCATTTTCGGACGTGTTTTTTTGCGCGCTTTGCATTCCTTCACAGATTTTTAACGTCCGACCAAAATGCACTTCTCGCAGCATTTCCCCCACCATCGCCCCCGTCGTCTGCGCAAAGATGAGTTCACCCGTCGCCTCGTAAGAGAGCACTCACTAACATCCGCTGATCTGATCTACCCGGTGTTCGTGTTGGACCAGGACGACGGCACGCAGGCGGTTTCTTCGATGCCCAGTGTGGCTCGCCTGGGGCGTGGCCCGCTGTTCGCCGCGGCCGAGCGTTGCGTCGAACTGGGTGTGCCCGTGCTGGCCCTGTTCCCGGTCATTGACGGCAGCCTGAAGACACCCGACGGCCAGGAAGCCCTGAACCCGGAAGGCCTGGTGCCCCGCACCGTGCGCGAGCTGAAAAAGCGCTTCCCCGAACTGGGCGTGATGACCGACGTGGCCCTGGACCCGTTCACCAGCCATGGCCAGGACGGCCTGCTGGACGACAGCGGCTACATCCTCAATGACGAAACCGTGGCCGTGCTGACCCGCCAGGCCCTGGTGCAGACCGAAGCCGGCGTGGACATCGTTGCCCCCAGCGACATGATGGACGGCCGCATCGGCGCCATCCGCAACGCCTTCGAGTCGCAGGGCCTGGTCCACACCCGCATCATGGCCTACAGCGCCAAGTACGCCAGCGCTTTCTACGGCCCCTTCCGCGACGCCGTGGGCTCGGCGGCCAACCTGGGCAAGAGCAACAAGAAGGTCTACCAGATGGACCCGGCCAACAGCGACGAGGCCCTGCGCGAGGTGGCCATGGACATCGCCGAGGGCGCCGACATGGTCATGGTCAAACCCGGTATGCCCTACTTGGACATCGTGCGGCGCGTGAAGGACGAGTTCAAGGTGCCCACGTTCGCCTACCAGGTCAGCGGCGAGTACGCGATGATCAAGGCCGCCGCCCAGAATGGCTGGCTCGACCATGACGCCACCATGATGGAAGCACTGTTGGCCTTCAAGCGCGCCGGGGCCGATGGCGTGCTGACGTACTTTGCGCTGGATGCCGCCGAGAAACTGGGCAACGGCGTGCGAGGCTGAGTTCCTCAGGGCGACAGCGAGACGCCCATGCGGGATGCGCACGCGCAAATCGCATAAGCTCTCGGGTGGAGACCCGGGAGCCGGTAAGTGCGCTTTTTCCTGATCAACGACAGCTTCACAGAACTCACAGACTGGCCCAAGGCCCTCCCGGCCCATGGCTTTCTGTGGGTGACAACCAGTCGCCGCGTCTTCGAGGTGCAACTGCCCCAGGTCCAGCAGCACCTGCATCGCCTGGCCGGCGGCACGCTGGTGGACCTGCACATCTCGGACCTGCTCAACCCGCAGCTGCCCTCGCAGTACGACTACACCTCATGGTATGACCTGCTGGTGTTCCGTCGCCTGGCGGCCGGCCACGGCACCGAGCGCCTGTTCCTGGACGATGAGCGCGGTACGGCCTCCAGCGCACGCCAGGCCATGGCCGCCATCGACACCAGCCCGGTGGGGTTTGCCTTGTTCGACCGCGTCTTGCTGACGGTGCACCCGGCCGATTGCTCGGTGCGCGACTTCTTCGAGGCGCGCCTGAGCCAGATGATCCCGCACCCGCCGCGTCAGGACGCGCAAGATGTGAGCGCACTGGCGCAAGGCACGACCTATGCCAGCGAGGCCGCGCAAGCCGGCTCAGGCAATGGTGACGCTTGCTGTCCAACCGCAACCAGTTCACCAACTGGCAGGCCCTGCTGGACTCGCGCAACACCCTGCACATGCTGGAAGACACCTGCGAGGACCAGCGCAGCGCCGTGCAGGAATGGATCGACGCGCTGGAAGAGTGGCCCATCCCCGCCGAACCTCAGGCCGCACGCGAACGTGAGCTGCTGCGTGTGCGCTCCAAGGACGTGCAGGAACACATCGAGCGCGTGCTGGGCCATGTGCGCCGGCTGGAAAGCTCGGCCGAAAGCGCCGTGCAGATGCACTTCTCGGCCCAGGGCAGCCGCACCAACGACATCATGCGCACCCTGACGGTGCTGACCGCCGTCTTCCTGCCGCTGAACCTGATCACGGGCATCTTCGGCATGAACTTCGACACGCTGCCGCTGATCCACGCCAAGGTCGGTTTCTGGATTGCCTGCGGCCTGATGGGCCTGGTCGGGATCGGCCTGGTGTGGTGGTTCCGCCGCCAGCGTTATCTGGGTGACTGATACGGTCGAGCAAGTACCCGCCCTGGGCAACGCCCTGCCGTCTTCATTGCACCGTCAGGCTGCCTTCATGACTCAGCACCATGAACTGACCATTGCCGATGTACTGCACGGTGATGGCGTCCAAGGCGCTGCCGCCGATGAAGCCATTGACGCCCACTGCGGTGCTGGGGGTGCTGGTGTAGAGCTGGGTGCCGATGCCCCCTGCCACCAGTTTGCCCCCGTCGGCCGAGCTCGCCACCGCGCGCCAGCTGCGGCTGCTGTCCCGGGCCACCCAGGTGACCCCGCTGTCGGTCGAGGTGTAGAGTTGGCCGCTATCGGCTGCCGCCACCAGCTTCACGCCATCGGCTGAAGATGCCACGGCGGTCCACCCGCGAACGCTGTCCCGGGCTACCCAGGTGATGCCGCTGTCGGTCGAGGTGTAGATCTGGCCGTTCAACACCGTGGCCACCAGCTTGACGCCATCGGCCGAGGAGGCCACAGAGGTCCACGCGCGGCTGCTGTCCCGGGCCACCCAGGTGACCCCGCTGTCGGTCGAGGTGT
>JACPOH010000232.1 GCA_016185075.1 Aquabacterium sp.
GTCAGGCAAGGCCAGGACAGAGGCGGCTGCGTACTTGGTCGCGGGGGTGGTGAGCATGCTCATGACAGTGACTTTCCTCAAGATTGAAAGAAAGCCGGCTGGCGTGGGGCCCAAATCCGGTTGACCTGCTGCTGGTCAACGACCCCGTCATGCAAAACGCCAGCGGCTGGGCTGGCGTTGTCGGGGTAGGGAAGGAGATGAACTCGATCAGATGCGCGAAACCCGAACACACCAGCTGTTGTCAGCTAGCGCTAGCCAAATTCGGCGGGTTCGGGATGCGAAGATGCAGTTCATGTCTGCCAGTGTCCACGTAAAGGACGACCCCGGTCAAGAACTTCACCACTTTTTCCGCACGCAGGTCTTTTTGGCAGCCAGAATGTCGACAGCAGCGGCTTTTGGCAAAATACGGGCCCCTGAGGAAATTGAATGTCCACCCCTGATTCCGCCAGCAAGCCCCCTGTCAACGCGACACCCGTGACCACCGCTCTGGTCGAGTTTCTGGCCGAGGCGCGTGTGCCCACCGAGCACGGCAGCTTCACCATGAAGCTGTTTCGCGAAAAAGCCACCGGCCTGGAGCACGTGGCCATGGTCATGGGCGACGTCACCGGCAGTGCCTTGGTGCGCGTGCACTCCGAATGCATGACGGGTGACGTGTTCGGCTCCCTGCGCTGCGACTGCGGGCCCCAGTTGCATTTCGCCATGAGCGAAATCGGCAAGAAGGGCAGCGGCGTGGTCGTTTACCTGCGCCAGGAAGGCCGGGGCATCGGCCTGGCCAACAAACTGCGCGCCTACCAGTTGCAAGACCAGGGCCTGGACACGGTCGAAGCCAACCAGCACCTGGGCTTTGCACCTGATCTGCGCACCTTCGATGCAGCCGCCGAGATCCTGTCTTACCTGGGGGTCAGCTCGGTCAAGCTGATGACCAACAACCCGCGCAAGGTCGACACCCTGACCCAGCACGGCGTCAAGATCGAAGAACGCGTGCCGGTACGCAGCGACGTTCAAGCCGAAAACGAACGCTACCTGGGCACCAAGGCCCGCAAGCTCGGTCACCACATCGACTGGCTGGGCTGATCCGCCCTACGCACAAACATGGCTTTGGATCTGACACCTCAGGACGACCCGGAACAGGATACGCCCGAGCGACACGCTGTGGCCAAGCGCAGCACGCTGGTCAGCGTGGTGGTGAATCTGGTGCTGACGACCGTACAGGTGATGGTGGGTGTGCTCGCCCATTCGCAAGCCTTGATCGCAGACGGCATCCACTCGCTGTCCGACCTGATTTCCGATTTCGTGGTGCTGCTGGCCAACCAACACAGCCGCAAAGAGGCTGACGAAGACCACCACTACGGCCACCACCGCTACGAAACGGCCGCCTCACTCGTACTGGGCGTGCTGTTGCTGAGCGTGGGCGTGGGCATGTTGTGGAGTGCCGTGCACAAGCTGGGTGAGCCGGAGCTGATCCCCAAGGTCAAGCCTGTGGCCCTGTACGTGGCCCTGGTGGCCCTGGTGGCCAAGGAACTGCTGTTCCGCTACATGCTGGCAGCGGCCGAGCGCGTGCGCTCCAGCATGCTGGTGGCCAATGCCTGGCATGCGCGCTCGTATGCGGCCTCGTCCCTCGTCGTGGCGCTGGGCATCATCGGCAACCTGGTGGGCTACCCTTTGCTCGACCCCGTTGCCGCCCTGATCGTGGGCTTCATGGTGACCAAGATGGGTTGGGAGTTCGGCTGGGACGCGCTCAATGACCTGATGGACCGCTCCGTGTCAGAAGAACAGATCGAGCAGATCCGCGGGATCCTGACGGACACGCCCGGCGTGCAAGGCGTTCACGACCTGCGCACACGCAAGATGGGCGACATGATCATGGTGGACGCCCACATCGAGGTCGATGGCGATCTGTCCGTCAGGGAAGGGCACGACATCGCCGCCACGGCACGCGAACGCGTGATGCGCAAGCTGCCCGTGCTGGATGTCATGACCCACCTGGACCCGGTCTCAGGTCGCTGACACGGACATTACCGGCTCCTGCACGCACACGCGGTTGCGGCCTTCATGCTTGGCCTGGTAGAGCGCCAGATCAGCGGCAGAAATCAACTGCGTGGCCTTGAGCGAGAAACCCGCCTTGCAGGAAGCCACCCCGATGCTCACCGTGACGAAGTGCGACGAGGTCGAGCTCTCATGCCGCATCTGCAGGGCCTCGACGGCCTCTCGCACCCGCTCGGCCACGGTCACCGCATAGGCTGCCGCCGTCCGAGGCAGCAGGACGATGAACTCCTCCCCGCCATAGCGCGCGATCAGGTCCTCCGGGCGTCGCACGGTGTGCTGGAGCACCTTGGCAATCTGGGTCAGGCACTCGTCACCCGCCGGATGGCCATAACGGTCGTTGAACTTCTTGAAGTGATCGACATCGACCATCATGACGCTGACCTCATCGCCATCGAACTGGCTGCGCTCCCAGACGCGTTCAACGTACTCCTGAAAATGCCGGCGGTTGAAGAGGCCGGTCAACCCATCCACACGAGACAAGGCTTGCAGCCGTTCATGGGCCCGGGTCAGATCGCGCACCACGCCACGCTCGCGCATGGTCAGCAGATACCGCCTGCGCTCATCGCGCTCCATCACGTAGTTGGCAGTCAAAGAAAACACCACCGCCGACAGCACCAGAGACAGGATGGGCCACAGCAGCCTGTGAGGGAAGCTGCCCAGTAGCAAGACGCCCGACAGGTGGATACCGAGCAGGGCTGTTGAGAACACCACCGCGTACCAGAAGCGCAGGCGCTGCACGATGTTGCCGTAGAGCACGATGATGGTGAAGCCCACGTGGTAATACGGCGAGAACGGACTTCGGGTTTCAGACAGGATGAACGCCAGGCTCGCCGCCGCAATCAAGCCGCCACTCACCACGATCACCTCAAGCGAAGCGGGCGGCAAGCTGTGTATGAATACCCCTCGCTTGCGCCAGATGATGTAGATGAACACCAGTGCCAGCGGCGTAAAGAAGAAAATCCGCAATTGCACGGCCAGCCAGAATACGTCGCGGGTCATCAGGTAATCCACCACGAGAAACCCGTTGTAGACCACCAGCGAAATCAGGCTGCTGATGAGAAAGTGCCTGCGCCGAGGTTCGGCCAGATCCAGCAGAAACTGCTGCTCCAGCGCGCCCGGGAATTTCATCCACGGGAAGCCCTTTGCCAGAAGGCGGTCGATCCGGGCCATCATGGGGTCATCCAGGCCCACGGCAAGCTGCTCAGTGGTGCTGGGGTGACTCACACTCGTGGACGACGTCATCGTCTGCAACTTCAGTCGTTGGTCCCGAAGGCGAACACGCGATTGCGACCCCGTGATTTCGCCTGATAAAGCGCCTCATCAGCGGCCGCAATCAACTGCGTCGGGCTGGCGTGAGGCGCATTTGGCCGCAGGCACGCCACACCGATGCTCACGGTGACAACGGGCTGTGTCGGCGAGGCTGCATGCGAACGGTTGAGGCTTTCGACGCCTTTTCGCACCCGTTCGGCGGCGCTGGCCGCCGTGCTCAAGGGGGTGCCAACCAACACGGCGATGAACTCCTCCCCCCCAAAACGGGCTATGAGGTCACCTGGTCGACGCAAGCGCCGCTTGAGCATCGAGGCCACGTCCCGCAAGCAGGCATCGCCCTCGGGGTGGCCGTAGCGGTCGTTGTACGACTTGAAATGGTCCACGTCGATCATCATCAGGGAAACGTCACTGCCATCGCGGCGGGCGCGGTCCCAGACATGTTGCAGGTACTCGTCAAAATGACGGCGGTTGGCCACCTCGGTCAGGAGATCGCATCGCGACACCTCGTCCAGATGCTTGTTGGCCCGCTCCAGCTCATGCAGCAGGACACGCTCCCGCAAGTGCAGCAACCAGTTCTGACGCTCGTCTCGCTCCAGCATGTAACAGCCATAGAGCGTGAACACGATGGCCGAAGTCAGGGTCAGGCCGGCCGGGATCATGATCGCCATGGACGACTGCTCGGACAAGCTGTAGACGCCGTACCCGAACATGCCCAGGATGATGGCGTCCATGATCAGCGCCGGAAAGAAGCGCATCTGCGCCACCGAGTTGCTGAACATCACGATCGGCACCAAGCTGACCAGATAGGCCCCGGCCATGGCGTCCGTGCTTGACACACAGATGTACAAGTTGACCGCCGAGGCGGCCAGGCCGTTGCTGATGGCCAGCCACTCTCGCGCTGGAGGAGGGGGCAGCTTCACGAGAAGCAACAAACCAATGATGGTGCAGGGCGTGAACACGAACAGACGCAGCTTGAGCGCCTGCTCGAACATGTCCGGCACCATCATCCAGTCGGACAGCAACAGCCAGTTGAACAGCACCGTGACCAGCATGCCGCTCACGACCAGCAGCTTGAGGCGCTGTGCCGCCTGGTCCATGGAAAAGCGCGACTCAAGCGCTGCCGGGAAGCGCAGCCAGGGGAAGCCTTGCTCCAGCAGACGATCGATCTGACGTGACTCTTCAGCCTGAACCGGGGCCTGGTCCAGTTCTGTGGGCTCGGTCAGGTCAAATCCTGGGCGCTTCAGATCCTGGAGGGGATTCGGGATGGAGGGCACTTCGATCAATCCAACCGTGAGGTGCTTGAGACCGTTCAGCATGACTACCGGCTTCTTTCGGTTGACTGGCGAAGTATGTGAAATTGGGGAGCGTTGCTTTTGCCGCAAACCGACATCGCAGTTGTGTTAAATCGTAAGCGATTCAAGCCTTGCTGAGTAGCTTGTCTTCATGTCGGTTTCCCTAGGGCAAGGCCTCAAACAGGGGGGTAGACAACATGCGGATGGGCGCAAGCTTGCATATCCATACAGGTATTGCGCATAAATCTGCCAGTTGTTGCAGATGTATGATCTGCGTTGAATCGCCAGGTTAACCGGATGACGGAGATTCTGTTGCGGCAGAAGCCTTGCCTATCAGAATCTGCATGGTTCGAGGAGCCAACCATGCACTTGACTCGTTGAAGAAGGCTCTACCCGACTGTCACAAAACTGCTAACCCTTTCAGGTATACACCAAACGGGTGGGGCGGTTTGCGTGTCAGAAATCATCATGCGCCGCCACGAAACTGCAACCTGGGCAGGAAGGGCTTTGCTTATGGCTGTAACGGCCTCACATCACCAGCGTAATGGTACGGCTGGGAATGACATTTTCCATTTCGGTGCGCCACTCATTTATGGGGCACCCACAAACCCATGCAAGGCCTGCATCGGTTTCTGCGACGCAAAACCTGCTTGCATTGCATTGTCATGTGACTTCACGTTAAGCGACACCCCTCATGTGCTGGGGTGTGTTGCAGATCCGCAAGCCTCGCGCCGCCACCCTGATGGCAACAAATCAGCAGGTCAGTGTTTGATTATCAGCTTTCCGGACTATTTATCAGCATGGCTGACAGTGCGCAAGCCTTGAATCAAGGGTATTGATTGCAATCGATTATACAAACGGGGTGTTCAACATGGATGTTATTATGCTGCTCGTGGCCGGCGCATTGTCCGGGCTGATTGCAGGTCTTGTTGGTTTGGCTGGGGGCATTGTCATCGTGCCCGTGCTGGTCTGGCTGTATGGGCCGCCTGTGATTCACGATGCCATCGTCGTGTCGTGGTTTGCAGTTCTGTTCAATTCGATTGGCGCGACCGTCAAGCA
>JACPOH010000233.1 GCA_016185075.1 Aquabacterium sp.
TGAACGACTCCACCAGTTCGGCATTGGTGATGGTATGGGGCGGCTGGTACAGCCCAGTACCGCTGATGACAACTGCAGTCATGGCATCCGGTCTCTGAGGAAAAACGCTGATTCTGCCATGAGCGCCCACATCCACCCAGCCTGCCTTTTGGGCATGGTGAAAAAGCGCCTGGCGGCTGTGGTCAAAGCACGCCATCAGGCAGGGGCCGTGTCGCCATCTGGCGTTTCGGGTTGCCGAACGCGCGAGACCTCTGATAGAACACCGAAGCTGCCGGTGAAAAAGGGCAGCCAGGAGCCCCACCTGTAGTACCGTCGTTTCAGGGCTCGGCACGCTGGAGACTCCCAGATGGACCAGGCACTCACGGGTGAGCCCCTCGACATCCCGCCCCTGCGGCGCAAGCTGTTCATCGCGGCGCTGACCTGGGCCGCATTGGTTGTCGCGGCTGCGTTCTGGCTGGACCACTATCGTGTCCGCACGTTCAGGCAGGAGGCCGTGGCCAACGCCAACCTCAGGCTGACCAGCCTCCAGGACAACGTCGAAAACCATTTCCGCTCGCTGGCCGCTCTGGGGCAGGTGCTCGCCAGGGAGGCGTCGTTCATCAGCTTCCTGCGCCAGAACGTGGCCCCCAACAGTGTCATGCTCGACGACGTCGATCGCCAGAACCTGCGCACATCGCTCACGGCCAACCCGGCTGTACAGAAGATGAGCCAGCAACTCGATGGCATCGCCCGGAGCTTTCAGATCAGGCAGGCCTATCTGCAAAACGCCTTTGGCACCGCCGTGGCCGACAGCGCCTATCTCGACGTGCGGTATTCCACCATTGGCCACAACTTCCACATCCGCGACTATTTCATCGACGCCATGGAAACGGGCGCCGGCTTCCAGTTCGTGATGGGCAGAGTCAGCCACAAACCGGGTTTCAACTTTTCGGCCCGCATCGACGATGGCGCGCGGGCGCTGGGTGTCCTGATCCTCAAGACGGACCCCGCCACCATGGCGCGCCTGTTCACGGACACGAGCGGGCGCCAACTGCTGGTGGTCGATGCCAATGGCGTGATCGTGGCAGGTAATCGGCCGGAACTCGCTTTGCAGCAGGTGCCCGGCGGGCCGCCGCTGGAAGGCAGGCAAAAGCAGATGGAAGGCGCCTACCTGAGCATGCCCAAACCGACCGGGTGGCGCCCCATCTCGTTTGATGACGGCAATGGCCTGCAGCAAGGGATGGAGATCGGGCGGCAACGCTACCTGGCCTCGACCCGCCAACTCGCGGGCTACCCGTACACGCTGTGGGCGCTGACGCCGATGCAGGCGGAAGACGCGATTGGTGTGTCCACGACCGTGGGCGCAGCCTTGAGCGTCGGTATTGGCTGGTTCATCATCTGGGCGTACCTGCGGCGACTGGAGCGACAAGCCGTCGTCGACCAGGTTCGCCGAGAAACCCTGGACATGACACGGGCGCTGCCGCTGACGCTGTTCCGCTACCGCGTGTCACCCTCCGGGCGCGGCAAGTTTGCCTACATCGGCTCGGGCGTGAGCCGCTTGTTCGGCCTGGATGAACAGACGCTGCAGGCCAACCCTGCCTTCGCATGGGGCCCTCAAGCTCAAGGCCAGACCCCAACGCAAGAGCCGGCGCACCCGCCCACCACACCGGTCGAGTTCGAGGTGGCCGCAAAGTCGCAACGTCACTGGATCAGCGTCAACAGCGCGGTGGCCAGCACACCAGATGGCGGGCAGGTTTACGACGGTTACTGGCTGGATGTCACCGACCGGCGCCAGGCCGAATTGCGTTTCGATGCCGTCTTCAAGCACGCCAGCTCGGCCTTCATGTTCTTCCATCGCCACAAGGGCATCTTGCGCTGCAACCCCGCCACGCTGAGCCTGTTTGGCGCCGAGCGCTTCGAACAATTGCAAGGCCTGCGCCCCTGGCTGCCGCCCTTGTCGCAACCCAAGCAGCCGAATGGCGAATCCAGCCAGTTACTCGCCGAGCAGTTGCTGGACAGCGCACGGGATGGCAGCCCGCCTGGGCGCATCGAGTGGCGCCTGTGCCGGCTGGATCAACAGCCCTTTGACGCCGAGGTGATGCTGCTGTCGCTCGGTCACGAAGACAAGGACCTCTACTTCGCCATCGTCGATGACGTGACCGCGCGCAAAAAAACGGAAGAGGCCTTGCGCGCCGCCAGCAAGGCCGCCCAGGAAACCACGCGGGCCAAATCCGCCTTCCTGGCCAACATGAGCCATGAGATCCGTACCCCGATGAACGCCATCATCGGCATGACGCACCTGGCGCTGGACGACGCCCCGCCAGACAAGCTGCGCCAATACGTGATCAAGGCGCACCAGGCCGCCAACAACCTGCTGCAGATCATCAATGACGTGCTGGACATGTCCAAGATCGAAGCCGGCCACCTGGAGCTCGAGTGCATCGATTTCGAGTTGCAGGACGTGTTGACGCATGTGTCGGACGTGCTGGGGCTACCCGCCGAGCGCAAGGGCCTGGAGCTGCTGTTCACCGCACCACCTGACCTGCCCTCGCACCTCATGGGAGACCCGACGCGGCTGCGGCAGATCCTGGTCAACCTGGGCTCCAACGCCATCAAGTTCACGGACAAGGGCAGCGTGACCATTGGCCTGGAAGTCCAGCACCGCAACGGGCAGGAGATCGTGCTGCACGGCTGGGTACGCGACACCGGCATGGGCATGAGCCCCGAGCAGCAGGCCCAATTGTTTCAACCCTTCAACCAGCTGGACGCGTCGACCACCCGTCGTTTTGGCGGCACCGGGCTGGGCTTGAGCATTTCCCGGCAGCTGACCGAGCGCATGGGCGGTCGGCTGTGGGTCGACAGCACCCTTCACCAGGGCTCGACCTTCCACTTCACGCTCCGCATGAGCCTGCCTGCCGGCGCCATGCCGATGGCCCTGGCCAGCGCCGACTGGCGCGGCAAGCACGTGCTGCTGGTCGACGACAACGCCGACGCACGGCAGGTACTGGGCCAGATGGCGGGCAAACTGGGCCTGAATGTGGACATCGCCGCCGGCGGCCAGGAGGCGCTGGCGCACTTGCAACAAGCCGACGAGCCCTACGACTGCATCATGCTGGACTGGAAGATGCCCGGCATGGATGGCGTCACCTGCGCTCGCCACATCCGTGAACTGGCGCGACAACGCTTCCCGGATGACAACCCCTGCATCCTGCTGGTCACGGCCTTCAACAAGGCAGACGCCTTGAAGGCGGCCGAAGACATCCCGCTGGCCGACATCCTCACCAAGCCGGTGACGCCGTCGACCCTGTTCGACAGCCTGACCAGAGCCTTGGCGCAGCACCCGGCCACGCGACCGGCCCCGTCCCCGACGCTGCCGGCACCCGCCCGTCCGGAGGTCCCCGACCTGCGTGGCGTGAGCGTGCTGCTGGTCGAGGACCAGCCCCTCAACCAGGAGCTCGCCCGTGAACTCCTGACACGAGCCGGCGCCGAGGTGACCATCGCGCAGCATGGCTACGAGGCCCTGCAACAGCTGCAGGCCCGCCCCAGTGGCTTCGACTGCGTGCTGATGGACTGCCAGATGCCCCACATGGACGGCTACACCACCACGGAGCGCATCCGCAGCGATGCGCGCTGGCAGCACCTGCCCATCATCGCCATGACCGCCAGTGCCCTGGTGAGCGACCGCGAACATGCGCTGGCCGTGGGCATGAACGACCACGTTCCCAAACCGCTGGATGTCGGTCAGATGTACCAGGTCATCACGCGCTGGATTCACGTGGCACATCGTGCGAGAATACAATCCTGAATGCGAATCATTCTTAGGAGCATCTGATGAAGAAATCGATTGGGGCCGTGGCCCTTGCTTTGACGGCCCTCCCCCTGAGCGCCCTGGCGGGTGCCAAGTGCGAAGCCCATCCCAAATCCGAATGGATCAAGGAAGAAGACGCGCGCGCCAAGCTGCTCGCGCAGGGCTACAAGATCCGCAAGTTCAAGGTGGATGGCCAGTGCTACGAGATCTACGGCTGGAACAAGGATGGCAAGAAGGTCGAGATCTACTTCGACACCAAGACGCTTGACATCGTCAAGGCCGAAATCGAGAAGTGATGCCTGGCGGGAATGAGGCCCGCACCGTGCCGGTCTGGAGCGGCTTCGTCCGCCTGAGCCACGGGCTGGTCGCGGCCATTGTGCTGTTCAACCTGTTCAACGACACCGGCCCCCTGCACCGCTACGCGGGTTATGCAGCGGCTGGCGTCGTCATGTGTCGGCTGATCTACGGCTGGCGTCTCAGGCGTGACGATGTGGCGCATGTCGGGCTGCCCTCCTGGGCCGCTGTGCGACAGCATGTGCGTGAACTGCAGCACCGCCACGTGCAGCCCAGCCTGGGGCACAACCCCGCCGGCATGCTCATGGCCCTGATGCTGTGGGGGCTCGTTCTGGCGCTGGGCCTCACCGGATGGATGACCCAGCTGGACGCCTTCTGGGGTGACGACTGGCTGATCAACACCCATGAGTACCTCGCCTGGGCGCTGCAAGCCTGCGTGCTGGGCCACTGGGCGGGCGTGCTGGTGATGAGCCGGCTGGAGGGGCAGAACCTGGCCAAAGCCATGCTCACAGGGCGCAAGCGCTGCCCCTGAGCCGCTGGCCTCAGAACGGCGCCACGCACTCGAAGCGTTGCACCACCAGGCTGACCGGGTGAGGCAAGGCCAGTTCGCTGGCATGCAGCATCAGACGCGGCCAGGCCGATTGCACGGCCTGATCGCCATACAGGGGGTCGCCCACGATCGGATGCCCCAGGGCCAGCATGTGCACGCGCAACTGGTGCGACCTCCCCGTGACGGGTTCCAGTTCCACGCGCGTTTGCCCCAGAAGAGGGTCTCGCGAGAGCACCCGGTAGCGCGTCAGCGACGGCTTGCCGCGTTGGTGGCAGACCATCTGCATGGGCCGGTTCGGCCAGTCCGTGATCAAGGGCAGATCCACCTCGCCGTGATCCTCGGCCAGGAGGCCATGAACCTGGGCCACGTAGCGCTTGTCCACCTGTCGATCCTGAAACAGCATGCTGACGGCGCGCTGCATGGCCTCCCCTCGCGCCAGCACGAGCAAGCCCGACGTCGCCATGTCCAGCCGGTGCACGATCATCGCGTCGCCATACTGCCGCGCGGCCCGACTGAGCAGGCAGTCCTGGCGTGCATCGCCACGACCGGGCACGGACAACAGCCCGGCCGGCTTGTTGAGCACCAGCAGAGCGTCGTCCGCGAACACCACGTCCAGCCCCTCGTCGGGCGGCGGGCAATAAATCACATCGGGTGTGAAAGATGGCGCACTTGGGCCGACCATCCCGCTCATAGGCGACTCATAAGTTACTCAACACAACGAAAAAAAAGCCGAAAGACGATGTGATTGAACATTAGGTGTGCACAGGCTCTGGCAAATTGGGTCAGGCCCCACCCTGCACACCGGAGGACGAGACATGAGGCTCAACCTGCCCGTATCGGGGCAAGAGTATGACTATCCCGGCGAGGAAATGCTGGTGTCCATGACGGACAAGCAAGGCGTCATCACGCATTGCAACGCAGCTTTCACGCGCGTGAGCGGGTACTCTCAGGAAGAGCTCATCGGTCAGCCGCACAATCTTATCCGCCACCCCGACATGCCGGAGGAGGCGTTCAAGGACATGTGGCGCACCATTGGCTATGGCCGATCCTGGACAGCGGTGGTCAAGAACCGCCGCAAGGATGGTAGCCACTATTGGGTCCAGGCCCATGTGACGCCCTTGCTCAGCCATGGCAAGCCCATCGGCTATCTGTCGGTGCGCACCAAGCCAACGCGCGAACAGGTCCAGGCGGCACAAGCCCTCTATGCCGACCTCATCGCACAGCGCTCGCTGGCCAAACCGCGGTTCAAGCTGCACGCCGGCCGGGTGCGCTACTTCGGCATGCGGGACATGCTGGGCAAGTTCGGCCGCGTGCACCTCACAGGCCGTGTGGGCATCGCCATGGCCGTCATCCTGCCGATGATGCTGGTGCCGTCCTGGCTGGGCCTGCCCGCACACATCCTGCCCTGGGCTCAACTGGCCGTGGGCGCTCTGCTGTCGATGATCATGGTCAAGCTGCTCGACATGTCGGTCACGCAGCCTTTGAACGAGGCCATCCGCTTCATCAACAACATGTCGGCAGGCGACCTCACCCAGGACATCTGGTCGGATCGCACCGATCAGGTCGGGATGCTGATGCGCGGGCTGCGCCAGGCCAACCTGAACACACGGGCCTTCGTCAACGACGTTCGCTGCGAGACCGAGGGCATCCAGATCGCCATCGGCAACATCGCCCAAGGCAACCACAACCTGTCCTCCAGGACGGACACCCAGGCCGGTAGCCTGGAGCGCACCACGGCGGCCATGTCCATGCTGACCAGCAACGTCAAGCAGACCGCCGACACGGCGCGCGAGGTGGCCCAGGTGAGCGAAAACACATCGGCCGTGGCCGAACAGGGTGGCCAGGCAGTCAGCCAGGTGATCGAGGCGATGCAAGGCATCCAGGGCTCGTCACAGCGCATGAGCGAGATCACGCAGCTGATCGAAAGCATCGCTTTCCAGACCAACATCCTGGCGCTCAACGCGGCGGTGGAGGCTGCCCGTGCCGGTGAACAGGGCCGAGGCTTCGCCGTGGTGGCCGCAGACAGGCGGTCTCGCAGGTCACCCAGCTCATTCAGGGCATCACGACCGCCACGGCCGAGCAGTCCGACGACATCGCCAGCGTCAACCAGTCCATCAGCCAGATCGACAGCGCCACGCAGCAAAATGCCAGCCTAGTCGAGGAAGCCGCCGTCGCCGCTCAATCGCTGCAGCGCCAGGCCCAGACCCTGGTGCGGGCTGCCCAGGTTTTCCGGGTGAACTGACAAGGCACCAGCGGTACCCAACCGCCTTCAGACCGTGACGATGGTCCGCGCCTCTCTGGCGGCGTAGCGTCGCGCCATCACCGCGCACACGAAGAGCTGCAACTGGTGGTACAGCATGATGGGCAGAATCAGCACGCCCATGGCTGCGTTACCCCCGAAGAGCAGTTTGGCCATGGGCATGCCCGAGGCCAGCGTCTTCTTGGAGCCGCAGAACACGGCCACGATCTCGTCCTCGACATCGAAGCCGAGCGCACGCGCCGCGCGACGCGTCGCCCACAACATGGGCCCGAGAAACACCGCGGCACCGATGAGGGCCTGCGCCAGCAGCCAGGGGCCATGGCGGGTCCACAAGCCATCGGCCACGGAATCACTGAAGGCGGACCACACCAGCAACACGATGACGCCCCGGTCAAACACCGTGGTGATGGGCTTGATTCGCGTGAACCAGGCCGACAACCAGGGTCGCAACAAGTGCCCGATGACGAACGGCAGCAGCAACTGCTGCGCCACTTTGAGCATCGTGTGCCCCACGTCCAGTTCGTGGCCCTGCCCGCTCATCACCAGGCTGACCAGCAAGGGCGTGATGAAGACACCGAGCAGGGTCGACAAGGTCGCGTTGAGTACCGCTGCCGCCACATGGCCGCGCGCCAGGGCTGTCATGGCGACCGACGACGACACCGTCGAGGGCAGCACCGCCAGATAGAAAAAGCCCATCTTCAGGTCATGCGGCACCCACGAGCCCAACAAGCCGTCCAGCAGCAACCACCACAAGGGAAACAGGACGTAGGTGAAAACCTGCACAAGCAGGTGCAGCTTCCAGCGTGCCGCGCCCGTCTTCAGGCTGTCGGTGGACAAACCCATGCCGTGCAGGAAGAACAGCAGGAAGACGCCCACATCGGTCACCCGCCCCAAGTGCAGCACCCCCTCGCTGCGGCCCCATTGCGGCGCGAACGAAGCCAGCAGGACGGCCCCGACCATGGCCAACAAAAACCCATCGACTGCGCCGGTCTGGCGACTGAATTTCTTGAACACCAACGTGGATCCTGTGTACGTGGCATGGCCACTTGGCGCATATTGTCGCGCGGCCGGGCTTGCTGCCAAAATGAACTTTTGTCGCAACCTCCAACCATTGCAGACGGAGAACCATCCATGGCCAAAGCTTCCAAGGCAAGCGTCCCTCAACCCACCCCCGTGCACGCCTTTGCACAGACCCTGAAGTCTTTCAAGACCGCGTCGGGCAAATCGCTGAAGTACTACTCACTACCGGAACTGGCCAAGCTCCACCCCAATGTGAACAATCTGCCGGTGTCGATCCGCATCGTGCTGGAGTCCGTGCTGCGCAACTGCGACGGCCACAAGGTCACGCCCGAGCATGTGGCCCAGCTGGCCAACTGGCAGCCCAACGCTGAACGCACCGACGAGATCCCTTTTGTCGTGGCCCGCGTGGTGCTGCAGGACTTCACCGGCGTGCCCCTGCTGGCCGACCTGGCCGCCATGCGCAATGTGGCCGACGCGCAAGGCCAGAACCCCAAGCGCATCGAGCCCCTGGTGCCGGTGGACCTGGTGGTGGACCACTCCGTGATGATCGACCACTACGGCACCAAGAAATCGCTGGACCTCAACATGAAGATCGAGTTCGAGCGCAATGCCGAGCGCTACGAGTTCATGAAGTGGGGCATGCAGGCGTTTGACACCTTTGGCGTGGTGCCCCCGGGCTTTGGCATCGTGCACCAGGTCAACCTGGAGTACCTGGCGCGCGGCGTGCACCTGACCAAGGACAAGATCGCCTACCCTGACACCCTGGTGGGCACCGACAGCCATACCACCATGATCAACGGCATCGGCGTGGTGGGCTGGGGTGTGGGCGGCATCGAAGCCGAAGCCGGCATGCTGGGCCAACCCGTGTACTTCCTGACGCCTGATGTGGTGGGCATGGAGCTGACCGGCAGCCTGCGCGAAGGCGTGACCGCCACCGACCTGGTGCTCACCATCACCGAGATCCTGCGCAAGCAGAAGGTGGTGGGCAAGTTCGTGGAGTTCTTTGGAGAGGGCACGGCCTCACTGGCCCTGCCCGACCGCGCAACCATCGCCAACATGGCACCCGAGTACGGCGCGACCATGGGCTTCTTCCCGGTGGACGACAAGACCATCGACTACTTCAAGGGCACCGGCCGCACCAAGGACGAGATCGCGGCGTTCGAGGCCTACTTCAAGGCACAGCAGCTGTTTGGTGTCCCCAAAGCCGGTGAGATCAACTACTCCAGCGTCGTCAAGCTGGACCTGGGGACCGTGGCCCCTTCGCTGGCCGGCCCCAAGCGCCCGCAGGACCGCATCGAAATCACCCACCTGAGCAAGACCTTCACCGAGCTGTTCAGCAAACCCATTGCCGACAACGGCTTCAACCAACCCGCCGACAAGCTGGGCAAGACCTTCACCACGCGCAACGGCGTCGACATCAAGAACGGTGACGTGCTGATCGCGGCCATCACCTCCTGCACCAACACCTCCAACCCCAGCGTGCTGCTGGCAGCGGGCCTGCTGGCCAAGAAGGCCGTGGAGGCGGGCCTGAAGGTCAAGCCGCACGTCAAGACCTCGCTGGCCCCTGGCTCGCGCATCGTCACCGAGTACCTGGAGAAAGCCGGCCTGCTGCCCTACCTGGAAAAGCTGGGCTTCAACGTGGCCGCCTATGGCTGCACCACCTGCATCGGCAATGCGGGTGACCTCACGCCCGAGATCAACGAGGTCATCCAGGCCAATGACCTGGTGTGCGCCGCCGTGCTGTCGGGCAACCGCAATTTCGAAGCCCGCATCCACCCCAATCTGAAGGCCAACTTCCTGGCCAGCCCGCCACTGGTGGTGGCCTATGCGATTGCCGGCAACGTCACGCGGGACCTGATGACCGAGCCGGTGGGCAAGGGCAAGGGCGGCAAAGATGTCTACCTGGGTGACATCTGGCCCAGCAGCGACGAGATCTACAAGCTGCTCAAGTACGCCATGGACGGCAAGGCCTTCAAGGAAAACTACGCCAAGGTCAAGACCAAGCCCGGCAAGCTGTGGGAACAGACCAAGGGCGTCAAGGGGCAGGTCTACACCTGGCCCAAGAGCAGCTACATCGCCAAGCCACCCTTCTTCGATGGCTTTGAGCAGGCACCCAAGGCCATCAAGCTGGGCGTGGACAAGGCCCGCATCATGGCCCTGTTCGGGGACTCCATCACCACCGACCACATCTCGCCGGCCGGCTCCATCAAGGAGGCCTCGCCCGCTGGCCAGTACCTGATCGAGCAGGGTGTGCAGAAAGCCGACTTCAACAGCTATGGCTCACGACGCGGCAACCACGAGGTGATGATGCGCGGCACCTTCGCCAACGTGCGCATCAAGAACCTCATGCTGCCTGCCGGCGCCGATGGCAGCCGCGAAGAAGGCGGCCTGACCCTGTTCCAGCCCGGCAACGAGAAGATGTTCATCTACGACGCCGCCATGAAGTACATCGCCCAGGGCACGCCCACGGTGATCTTCGGCGGCGAGGAGTACGGCACGGGCTCCAGCCGCGACTGGGCGGCCAAGGGCACGCAGTTGCTGGGCATCAAGGCCGTGGTCGCGCGCAGCTTCGAGCGCATCCACCGCTCCAACCTGGTGGGCATGGGCGTGCTGCCCCTGCAATTCAAGGGCGAGGACTCATGGCAATCACTGGGGCTCAAGGGTGACGAGCTGATCAGCATCGACCTGGGTGGCGAGATCAAGCCACAGGCTGACGTGAAGCTCATCATCCAACGGGCCGATGGCAGCCAGACCGAGGTCCAGGTCCTGCTGCGCATCGACACGTCCATCGAGGTCAGTTACTACCAGCACGGTGGCATCCTGCCCTTTGTGCTGCGCCAGTTGCTGGCGGCCTGATCGACCACCCGCAGCGCTGGCCGCATCAAGCCACGCGCTTGAGCTGGCGCAGCGCCTCGGGCATGAAGTAGTCGCGCCGCATCTGGCCTGGGTGAGCCACGAACAGCGGGCCCCAGGCCGGGTTGGCATCGTGCAGCTTGTTGAGTTGCGCGATCAGGTTAGCCTGCAGGACCGAGATGTTCTGCCCCGTGGCCAAGGCCTCCATCACCGCGGCTGACACCAGATGCGCGGCATACAGCTTCTTGCCGCCCGGCGTGGGTGGCAACGGCTTGCCGTCGCGCAGCGGTGCGCGCATGGCCTGCAGAATAGCCTCGTCCGAATCGGCCCAGCCCTGGATGTCGCCCAAAGCGTGGAACTCCAGCGCCTTGGCCTTGCCTTTGACCAGGGTCTTGGCCACGATCTTGGCCGCCTTGCGGGCCAGCGACGGCGGGATGGTCTCGCCCGCCAGCACGATGGTTTCGCGGTCCTTCTCGGTTTCAGCGGCAATCAGCTTGGACCACGCCGTGTGGCCCGAGAAGCTCAGCAAGGCCACCACCTCGGCGGCCAGGTAACCGCGCACGATGTCGGCAGGATGCGGGTCATCGTCGGGGCCGTCACTGCGCAGCTTGGGTGGCTGGCCAAAGGCCGCGCCCAGACCGCGGAAGTAGGCAATCAGCCCGATGGCCGCCGCGGGCCCCAGATTGAGGATGCCCATGACGTCAGACGCGGTCTCATCGATGCGGGTAGCCCAGTAGTCACCCAGGCCATGCCCCAGCGATTCCAGGTTGATACGCAAGTTCTCGGCCAGTTCAGACTGCAGGCCTTTGTCTGCATGAAGGATGTCGTGGCCTGCGGTTTCGTGGCCCAGGGCCGCCCAGGCAATCAGACCTCGATCCGCATTGGCCGGCGGCATGTTGACCACGGCCGCGCCGACATGGAAGGATTTGGCCGCATCAATCGGCCAGGTATACGGGCCAGCCTCCGGGTTGCCCCATTTGGCCAGCGGCGGGATCACCCCCAGATCAGGTGCCTTCACGCCCCGACGGTCTTCGGCACTGAGAAAGCCGTCATACAAGTCGGAGATGAACTCCTGGAACCCGCGCGTCTCGGCTTTGAGGTAGCCCTCGCCGTGCTGAAGAATGGCCTGCCCCAGATCGAACATGAGGCCGGCTGCGCTTTCGCGATCAGGGTCACTGGCCAGAATCTTGTTGAACCTGGCTGCCCCCAGCCCGGCAATGGTCTTGATGAAAGGCTCCACGTAGGACTGCTCGTACAAGGGCGGGAACTTGCCGCGCACCGCTTGAAGACGCTTCACGAAGGTGGCGTAATTCGTGGGGTCCACCGGCCCTTTGCGGGTTGACACAGCTGCCTTGCGCGCATCCTCGATCACGGCCTCCATGCCGACCAGCTTCAAGGGGTCTGCCAGCTTGCTGGCCGTGTCGCGCTTGTTCACGCTTTTCCCAGCCTTGAGGGTCTTGCGGGATGTAGCCATGGGTCTCACCTGCCTTGCTGTTGACGATGAAACCAGTCTAGGCAAGCCACCTGGCCACAACCATCCCTAGATCGCCATCCCGCAACGCCTGCGCTTGATCTTGATCTTGATCAGCACATGCATACTGGCATGATCATGGAACCATTCAAGAACCTCATCAACGCCGATGTGGTGCGCCAGATGGGCCACCATCTCAAGCGCGCCGATTCGTCGTTCAAGCGCCAGCGTTTTGAGCAGCTCGCGCTGGAGGGCCTGGATGCCCTGGCGTTCAAGGACCGTGCGCTCCACCTCTCCCGCGCCTTGCGCGCAACCTTGCCTGCTGATTTCAACCAGTCGGCAGACCAGCTGGAGGCCAGCCTCAAGCGAGTCCCCGCGCCTCGCTTGGGCCACGACCCGGACAAGGAACTCGGCACACTCCAGACCGATGACACGGGCCTGGCCGGCTGGGCCCTGTGGGCCTTTGGCGAGTACGTGGCGCAACAGGGATTGGCGCACCCCGAGCGCGCATTGCGGGCCTTGCATGCGATCACGCAGCGCTTCACTGCCGAGTTCGCCATCCGGCCGTTCATCGTCGAACACCCGCAACTGACCTTCGCCACCTTGTCCCGCTGGCTCGACGACCCCAGCGCCCATGTGCGGCGACTGGTCAGCGAAGGCAGCCGCCCACGCCTGCCATGGGGGCAGCGCCTGCAAGCGCTGGTGCAAGACCCCAGCCCCACGCTACCCCTGTTACGGCGTTTGCAGGATGACCCCAGCGAGTACGTGCGCCGCAGCGTGGCCAATCACCTCAACGACATCGCGAAGGACCACCCCACGGTGCTGGTGAACTGGTTGCATGCGCACTTGCCCGATGCGTCGGATTCACGGCGCAGGCTGCTGCGGCATGCCAGCCGCTCGCTGATCAAAGCGGGCCACGCCGACACCTTAACTGCATGGGGCATGGGCCAGGCCTTTGTGGGCGACATCAGCGTGACGCTGGACAAACGCCGCGTGGCGGTAGGTGAAGCCTTGACCATCCAGGTCAGCTTGCATGCCCGAGGTAACGCCCCGCAGACGCTGGAGCTGGACTACCGCGTCCACCACCTCAAGGCCAATGGCGAGACCTCGCCCAAGACCTTCAAAGGCAAGCGCATCACGCTGCAACCCGGCGAACAACTGGTCTGGCGCAAGGTGCACACGCTCAAACCCGTCAGCACGCGGCGCTACTACCCTGGCCCGCACGCCCTGGACATCCAGGTCAACGGCGTGGTTCACGGGCTCACGCCCTTCATGCTGACGGCGTGATCAATCGACCAGGCTCGCCAGCTTGGCCTCGTCAAACCCGACACAGACCACCTTGCCATTGCGCTCGACCACCGGGCGCTTGATCACGCTTGCATTGGCCAGCATCAGGGCTTTCGCGCTGGTGGCATCCACCACGCCGGCCTTGGTGGCATCGTCTAACTTGCGCCAGGTCGTGCCCTGGCGGTTGACCAACACTTCCCAGCCCACCGCCTTGATCCAGGCGTCCAGCCTGTCGGCAGGCACGCCCTGCTTCTTGTAGTCGTGGAAGGTGTAGGCCACGCCCGCCTCTTCCAGCCAGGTGCGGGCCTTCTTGACGGTGTTGCAGTTGGGAATGCCGTAGACGACGGTACTCATGTGACAAGGACTCCTGATTCGACTCAAGCCCGGACTGTGTCACAAGTCGGATGCCCCAATAAAAAAGGAGGGATCGAAGCCCTCCAATCAGTCGAGGAGACTGAAGTCGCGGATAACCTGGCGTGATGTGGAGAGGATCGGCTCGCCGCCACCGCTGGCCCAGGCCCGTTGGTCACAGGCCTGCCCGGGAAGCCCCGACGCCTCTTTTGGAAGCGGCAGAACATCCCGGCCCAGCACAACATGAAGTCGTTGTTGAATCAGCCCGTCAGCATCAGAAGAAGCCCAACTTGTTGGGGTCGTAGCTGACCAGCAGGTTCTTGGTCTGCTGGTAGTGGTCCAGCATCATCTTGTGCGTCTCGCGCCCGATGCCCGATTCCTTGTAGCCGCCGAACGTGGCATGAGCCGGGTAAGCGTGGTAGCAATTGGTCCACACACGGCCAGCCTGAATACCACGGCCAAATCGGTAAGCGCGGCTGCCATCGCGTGTCCAAACACCAGCACCGAGGCCATAAGGCGTGTCATTGGCAATCTCCAGAGCCTCTTGCTCGGTCTTGAACGTGGTCACAGCCAGCACCGGGCCAAAAATCTCTTCCTGGAAGATGCGCATCTTGTTGTGGCCCTTGAACAGCGTGGGCTGAACGTAGTAGCCACCAGTCAACTCGCCACCCAGGTTGGCCTTGTCGCCCCCGATCAGCACCTGCGCGCCTTCGCTCTTGCCCAAGGCCAGGTAGGACATGATCTTGTCCATCTGCATGGACGAGGCCTGCGCGCCCATCATGGTGTCGGTGTCCAGCGGGCTGCCTTGCTTGATGGCGGCCACGCGCTTGACGGCTCGCTCGATGAAGCGGTCGTAGATCGATTCCTGAATCAGCGCACGCGAGGGGCAAGTGCAGACCTCACCCTGGTTGAAAGCGAACAGCACCATGCCTTCAATCGCCTTGTCCAGAAAGGCATCGTCGGCCGCCATGACGTCGTCGAAAAAGATGTTGGGGCTTTTGCCGCCCAGCTCCAGCGTGGCCGGGATCAGGTTGGTGGCCGCGGCCTGGGCGATGACACGGCCTGTGGCCGTCGACCCTGTGAACGCGATCTTGGCGATGCGCTTGCTGCTGGCCAGGGGCATGCCGGCTTCGCGACCGTAGCCGTTGACGATGTTGAGCACACCAGGGGGCAGCAGGTCGGCGATCAGCTCGGTGAGCACCATGATGCTCACGGGCGTGGACTCGGCCGGCTTGAGCACCACGCAGTTGCCGGCACCCAACGCGGGGGCCAGCTTCCACGCGGCCATCAGGATGGGGAAGTTCCAGGGAATGATCTGGCCGACCACGCCCAGCGGCTCATGGAAGTGATAGGCAATGGTGTTGCCATCGATCTCGCTGAGCGAACCTTCCTGGGCGCGCAGGCAGCCCGCGAAGTAGCGGAAATGGTCCACCGCCAGCGGGATGTCGGCGTTCAGCGTTTCGCGGATGGGCTTGCCGTTGTCGATGGTTTCGGCGTAGGCGAGTTTTTCGAGGTTTTGCTCGATGCGGTCGGCGATCTTGAGCAGGATGTTGGCGCGCTCGGTGGGCGAGGTGGCGCCCCATTTGGCCGATGCGGCATGGGCGGCATCCAGGGCCAGCTCCACGTCGGCCTCACTGGAGCGTGCCGCCTGGGTATAGACCAGGCCATTGATGGGCGTGATCACGTCAAAGTACTGGCCGCTGACGGGCGGCACGAACTTGCCATTGATGAAGTTGTCGTAGCACTTCTTGAACGTCACGGGGGCGCCGGCGGCTCCGGGGAGGGCGTAGATCATGTCAGTCTCCTGGTTCAGGGTTCACTTCACAGGTCACACAGGCCAGGCCGTTGTGCGGCCGGGGCGTGCCCTCTACAGCGCACGGCGCGTGCCATCTGGGGTTCATCCTGATACGCGCCTGTCCTGGAAACCCGGCCCGATTCGCCGCAAACCCTGATCGCCATTGGCTTTGACAGAGCGCAGCCTCCCCTTGTTCACCTGGCGCCGGAACTGTCACCCCCGTGTCAGCCCAGCTGCGCCACAAGTGCACACTGTCCCGAAATGACACAGGGTGACTACGGGTGTCGCACCCGATGTCCGAGGCGATACTGCGCGGACTGCCGCTGACATCCATCCGACCCGCGTCATGCCCCACCGCCTCGCGCACCACCACTCCGCCACCGAGCTTCAGCAAGCACGGCGCTGGATGCTGGAACACGGCGAGGTGCCTCAAGGCCTGGTCGATGAAGCCTTGAGCCGATCCTGGCAGCGCAGCCGCCATGCCGGCCTCAGCCCCGTTGATCTGGCCACGGAGCAGCCCGTCTGCAGCGCCCCCGACCTGCGCCTCGCACTGGACAAGCAACACGACTTCCTGGCCCATGCCCGCCCGGTGATGGAGTTCGTGTTCGACCAGATGCGCGGCAGCGGCAACCTCGTGGTGCTGTCCGACTCGCGTGGCCTCCTGCTGCACAGCCTGGGTGACACCGATTTCGTGAGCCGGGCCGACCGTGTCTCGCTGCGGCCCGGCGCCCTGTGGCACGAGGCCGACCGCGGCACCAACGCCATTGGCACCGCCCTGGCTGACCAGCGGCCCGTTGTGATCCACGGCGCCGAGCACTACCTGGAGCGCAACAGCTTCCTGACCTGCGCGGCCGCCCCCGTGCTGACCTCGGCCGGCCGCCTGCAAGGCGTGCTCGACATTTCCGAGGGCCTGGGCGCCGTCGGCGAGGGCCTGGTCGCCTTGTCAGACGATGGCTGGCTCGTGGGTGCCAACGCACTGGCCCAGCAGTGGCTGGGTCTGGACGAATCCCGCATCGGCACGGGCACGCTGGACCAGCTCACCGGCATCCAGAGCCGCCTGATGCCGCCTGGCAAGGTCATGCGCCTGCATGCGCCGGGCGACCGCCCGCTGTTCGGCCGCATGGACCCACGACTGCGCCCGGTGCTGAACCTGTCGGGCAGCACGGTGCGGGCCCCCTCTGCCGCGGCAAGCGCCGGCACGGGCCGCCCCGAACGCGCCCATGAACCAGACCCGCGTCTGCAAGACGCCCTGATGCGCGCTCGCCGCGTGCAGGCTCAAGGCATCGCCGTGCTGGTGCAAGGCGAATCAGGCAGTGGCAAGGAAGTGTTCGCCCGCGCCCTGCACGCCGAAGGCGAACGCGCCCACCAGCCCTTTGTGGCCGTCAACTGCGCGGCCCTGCCTGAAACCCTGATCGAAGCCGAGTTGTTTGGCTACGTGGGGGGCGCTTTCACCGGCGCACGCCGCGAAGGCTCGCCCGGCCGCATCCGCGAAGCACATGGCGGCACCCTCTTCCTCGACGAAATCGGCGACATGCCCCTGGCCCTGCAAGCCCGCCTGCTGCGCGTGCTGCAAGACAAGGTGGTCATGCCCCTGGGTGGCAGCAAGCCCCAGCCGGTGGACTTCGTGCTGGTTTGCGCCACCCACCACAAGCTGCGTGAAGCCATCACCGCCGGCACATTCCGCGAAGACCTGTACTACCGCCTCAACGGCCTGACCGTCACCCTGCCCGCCCTGCGTGAGCGACAGGACTTTGAAAGCCTGGTCTTCAACATGCTCGACCGCTTGGCCCAGGACATGAAACGTGCCCCCGTGCAGGCCATCCACCCTGGTCTGATGGGCGCCATGAGAGCCTACCACTGGCCTGGCAACCTGCGCCAGCTGCACAGCCTGTTGCGCACCATCTGCGCCCTGCTGGACCCGGATGAGCACACCCTGGACTGGCACCACCTGCCCGAGGACATGGCGCAGGACCTCAAGGCGACCAGAGAAACAGCGACCGACACCGCAAACTCGACCACGCTCCCCTCGCTCACCACCACGGCCCCCTCGCCGGCGCCTGCTTTGGCCGATGCCAACCTGCGCCGACTGTCGGATCAGGCCATCCAGCAGGTGGTCGAGGCCACCCAGGGCAATATGTCCGAAGCGGCCCGCCGCCTGGGCATCAGCCGCAACACACTCTACCGCCGGCTCAAGCAAACAGGCAGTTGAGGGCGGGCGAGCGGCCATCACCGGGCGCCTGCGCAGGCTTCACCCCCTGGTCAGGATCAAAAAAGCGGCGAAGAATTCCCCTCCCGGCCGCGATCCCGGCCGGCATTTCGGTAGCATCACGGGCATGACGAACGCCGACCCCCAAGAACTCGCCAAATTCAGCGACCTGGCCCACAAGTGGTGGGACCCTGAGAGCGAATTCCGCCCCCTGCACGAGATCAACCCCCTGCGCCTGGACTGGATCGACCAGCTTGCCGCCATCAAGGGCAAGAACGTGGTGGACGTGGGCTGCGGTGGCGGCATCCTGGCTGAATCCATGGCCCGCAAAGGCGCCAACGTGCTGGGCGTGGACCTGGCCGACAAGCCCTTGAAGGTCGCCCAGCTGCACGCCATGGAAGCCGGGGTCGCCAACCTCGACTACCGTAGCATCGCGGCCGAGGCGCTGGCTGCCGAGCAGCCCGGCCACTTCGATGTGGTCACCTGCATGGAGATGCTGGAACACGTGCCCGACCCCTCGTCCATCGTGCGCGCCTGCTTCGACATGGCCAAACCCGGCGGCTGGGTGTTCTTCTCCACCATCAACCGCAACCCCAAGTCTTTCCTGTTTGCCATCGTGGGCTCGGAGTACGTGCTCAAGCTGCTGCCCAAGGGCACGCACGAGTTCGCGCGCTTCATCCGCCCGGCCGAGCTGGCCCGTTGGGTACGCGAAGCCGGCCTGGACCTGGTCCAGTTCAAGGGCATGGAATACAACCCGATCACCCGCCGCTACTGGCTGTCCGGCGACACCAGCGTGAACTACATGGTGGCTTGCCGCAAGCCGCTGGCTTCGTGATGCGTGCAGGCGCGAGCCTGTCGGCCACCTTCAAGGCGGGGTCGATCCACTGGACGTGCGCCCCCACGGCGGTGCTGTTCGATCTGGACGGCACCCTGGCCGATACCGCCGGCGATCTGGGTGGCGCACTCAATCAGTTGCGGATGGCCCGTGGCCTCGACCCGCTGCCGCTGGAGGTGCTGCGCCCTTATGCCTCTGCGGGCGCCCGGGGTCTCATCGGCGTAGGCCTGGACATCCACCCAGGCCACCCCGAGTTCGAGCCGCTGCGCCAGGCATTTCTGGATGCCTACATGCGCTGCCTGGCCGACACCACCGCGCTGTTCGACGGCATGAGCGACTTGCTCTACGAACTGGGCACACGCGGCCTGAAGTGGGGCGTGGTCACCAACAAACCGCACCGCTTCACCCTGCCGGTGATGGAGGGCCTGGGCCTGCGTGAAGACGCCGCTGTCATCATCAGTGGCGACAGCACCGCCCATGCCAAGCCGCACCCGCTGCCCTTGCTCACGGCCTGCGAGCAATTGGGCGTTGCGCCTGCCTCGGTGCTGTATGTCGGCGATGACCTGCGTGACATCCAGGCCGCGCAAGCCGCCGGCATGCCCAGCGCCGCCGTTGAATGGGGCTACATCGGGCACAACGGCGAGATCAGCACCTGGGGTGCGGACGTGATCGTCGCCCACCCCATGGACTTGCTGGCACATCTGCCTACCTGAGCTGGCCTGCCCCCACGGCGAGCTCGCGCATGAAAAAAGCCACCGTGTCAAGCGGTGGCTTTTTCTTGGTGCAGGCGGCGGCGATCAGGCCGAGCAATCAGGCCGAACGCCCGTAGTTGTCCTGGAAACGCACGATGTCGTCTTCACCCAGGTAGCTGCCCGATTGCACCTCGATGATCTCCAGCGGGATCGTGCCGGGGTTGACCAGACGGTGCACCGTGCCCAGCGGAATGTAGGTGGACTGGTTCTCGGACAACATCAGCACCTTGTCGCCATTGGTGACCTCGGCCGTGCCGCTCACCACGATCCAGTGCTCGGCGCGGTGGTGGTGCATCTGCAGGCTCAAGGAAGCCTTGGGCTTGACCATGATGCGCTTGACCTGGAAGCGCGGGCCTGCATCGATCGAGTCATACCAGCCCCAGGGGCGGTGCACACGGCGGTGCAGCGTGCCCTCCGAGCGCGAAGCACTGTCCAGCGTGGACACGATCTTCTTGACGTCCTGGCTGCTGTTGCGGTCGGCCACCAGCACGGCGTCGGGTGTTTCGACCACCACCACGTTGTCCAGACCCACCGCGGCCACCAGGCGGCTTGTGGCATGCACCAGCGTGTTGCTGCTGTTCTGGAACAGCGCGTCACCCTGCGAGGCATTGCCCTTCTCATCGTGCTCGCTGACCTGCCAGACGGCATCCCAGGCACCCAGGTCAGACCACCCGGCATCCAGGGGCACCATGCGCACGGTGAAACCGCTCTCAGGGTGCGAAGGGCACTGCTCCATCACCGCATAGTCCACCGACTCGGAAGGCACGTTGGCAAACTCTGCCTTGCCTGGGCGCACGAATTGCGCATCGGTCGTGCGAACGGCAAACGACTCGCGCGTCGCCTTGGCGATGTCCGGGCGGAAGTGTTCCAGCGCGGCCAGCCAGCGCGAGGCCTTCATCACGAACATGCCGCTGTTCCAGAAGTAGCCGCCATCCGCCAGGTAGGACTTGGCCGTTTCCAGGTTGGGCTTTTCGACGAAGGCGGCCACAGCGCGCGCACCATTGGCATCCGCCGCACCGGTTCGGATGTAGCCAAACCCGGTTTCAGGACGATCGGGGGTGATGCCCAGGATCACGATGTCACCATTGGCTGCGGCACGTACGGCCGTTTGCAGCGCGGCGGTATAAGCCGCCTCGTTGGTGACCGTCTGGTCAGCAGGTGTGACCACCAGGATGGGGTCGGCGCCATCGGCCGTGGCCTGCAAGGCCGCCAGTGTCACGGCGGGCGCGGTGTTGCGGCCCACGGGCTCCAGCAGCAAGGAGGAAGGCTCGCCCTTCAACTCGCGCAACTGGTCCAGCACGAGGAAACGGTGCTCTTCATTGCCCACCACGCATGGCTTGCTGACTTCGATGTCGTCCGCGCCCAAGGCCTGCAAGCGCAGGTGGGCCTGCTGGAACAGGCTCTGGTTGCCTTGCAGCACCAGGAACTGCTTCGGGTACAGCGCCCGCGACAGCGGCCACAGGCGGGTGCCGGAACCGCCGGCCATGATCACGGGAAGCAAAGCGTATTTCATAGTCAAACCATCACAAAATTGGCGAGCACCTCAAGCGGGGCGCAGGCCCGGCTCAACCTTCAAATCCATGGGGGTTGGTGGACTGCCAGCGCCACGAGTCTACGCACATCTGCTCCAGACCGCGGCGGGCCTTCCAGCCCATTGTTTCAAATGCGTGGCGTGGGTCTGCATAACAGGCGTCCACATCACCAGGCCGACGGGGTGCGAAGACCAGCGGGATCTCGCGGTCAGCCGCCTTGCCGTAGGCCTGCGCCAGCTCCACCACACTGTAGCCCTGCCCTGTACCCAGGTTGACCGTCAACGACTGGCCCTTCTCGGCCAGGTAACGCAGCGCGGCCACATGGCCCTCCGCGAGGTCGCACACGTGGATGTAGTCACGCACGCCGGTGCCATCTGGTGTGTTGTAGTCGTTGCCGAACACATTGAGATGCTGGCGCTTGCCGATGGCCACTTGCGCCACATAAGGCATCAGGTTGTTGGGCACACCGCGGGGGTCTTCGCCGATGAGGCCACTGTGGTGCGCGCCCACCGGGTTGAAGTAGCGAAGGTAGGCCACATGCCAGCGGGCATCGCAGCGCTCCAGCTCGCGCAGCATTTCCTCGCCCAGCAACTTGGTCTGACCATAGGGGTTGGTCACGCGCAGGGGCGCATCCTCGGTGATGGGCAGGCGCTCGGGCTTGCCGTAAACCGTGGCCGATGAACTGAAGACCAGGTCAAACACACCGTGGCGCTTCATGGCCTGGCACACCGCCAGCAAGCCACCCAGGTTGTTCTCGAAATAATCCAGCGGACGCTCGACCGACTCGCCCACCGCCTTGAGCGCCGCGAAATGCACCACCGCCTTGACGCCACCGAACTGCGCCTGGCCCAGCTCGAAACAGCGGTCCATCACGGCTTGATCACGCACGTCGCCCTGCACGAACACGGGCTTGCGGCCACCGATGGTTTCCAGGCGATCCAGCACGCGGATGGAGCTGTTGACCAGGCTGTCGACGCCAATGACGTCAAAACCCGCGTCTTGCAGGGCAAGCCAGGTGTGAGAGCCGATGTAGCCGGTCGCGCCGGTCAACAGGATGCAGGGCATGAACGCGTCTTTGAATCAGTCGATGGTGAAATTGGCGTTGCAGTCCACCGAGTTACCGGTGTATTTACGACGATAAACGTCCGCACCCTGGCTGTAGCGCTGGTACGAGCATCCCAGACTCAACGAACGCAAGGCTTGATAATCCATCGAAAAGGACGTCGCGTGATAATAACTTCCATAAGCCTTAGAGATGGAGTCATTCAAGGAGCTTTGCACCTTGAATCGGGTCGCGGTCTGAGTCAACGTTAGCCCAACTTTACCTGTCAACTGTGCGCGAGCACTAGCGACCAAACTCGTTGTCAGCGTATTGTTGTTATTTTTGACCGTGACGGTGTCGCCACCGGCCGTAGCAAAACCAAACTTCGATCTATCCGTGCCTGTTGTGCGAGAAAACCCCAAATTATAAGAAATGATTCCTTGCGGCGTATACCCCCAATTCAAGGAACCCGTCCAACCGCTGTTGCCGGCGATGTCGCTCGGCGTGTAACTGGTAGACCGCCGGGTTAGCGTCGCACTGAGGTTGCTGAGCCCTTTGACCTGCCAATTCGTGGACAAATCCACATTGCGATCAGCCACCTCAGAGTAACTCGGATTATCAGGGTAATCTGTCACAACCCGACGCATGCCCAGGCTGTAATTAAGTACATCAGATGCAAAATAAATGACCTTGAGACCCTTGCTGGTCTGATTGGCATTTTGGTACTTCTGCGAATCAAGCGAATAGGTCCGCCTGTTGGCATCATATGAGCCAGCAATGGCCCATGTCCCACCATTTCCGTATTGCACCGAAAAGCCACCATCACGGTATTTACGGATATTGCGAACCAAGCGATTGGTACCAACGTTATTCTGAATGGTGTTCAACGACTCATTGTACGTACCGTTTGCGCTCACAAGCCAGTCCCGGAACAAACCTGTGGTGAACGAACCGTTGACATCCTTGCCATCGTTATTAAGGATGTCATAGTTTTTATAACGTTGGGCTGACAGCTTGGCATTCGCCCGATAAGTCTGCCGCCCATAGGATTTATTCAGGCCGACCTGAGCAATGGAGGTGCTGATCGTTTCGCCAACTTTGAAGCTGTCGTCTTTGGCAAAGTTGTTGTCCCTGCTGAGGTACTGCGCCAAGGTCAACGACAACGGCGTGTCATCCTCCCCCGCCATCGCCTGGCCCGAGGCCAGCACACCCAGGCACAACACAGCCGCCGCAACGGGCCGCAAGGACATGATGGATCGATTAGCGTGCACCTCAGCTCCTCTCAATATGCATTACGGTCAAAAATCACCAGGCGGATCGTGCGGATGATGATCTGCAGATCAAGGCCCAGCGACCAGTTGCGCAGGTATTCCAGGTCGTATTCGACCCGCGCCTGCATCTTCTCGATGGTTTCTGTCTCGCCGCGCAGGCCGTTGACCTGGGCCCAGCCGGTGATACCGGGGCGCACCTTGTGGCGCACCATGTAGGCCTTGATCAGGCGGCGGTATTCCTCGTTGTGGGCCACAGCGTGCGGGCGCGGCCCCACGATGCTCATGCGGCCTTGCAACACGTTGATGAACTGGGGTAGTTCATCCAGCGAGGTCTTGCGGATGAAGGCGCCAAACGGCGTGATGCGCGGGTCACCCTTGGTGGCCTGCTTCACCACCGCGCCGTTGTCCAGCGAACGCATGGAGCGGAACTTGTAGACGATGATTTCTTCGCCATCCAGGCCGTTGCGGCGCTGCTTGAAGATCACGGGCCCGGGCGAGCTCAGCTTCACGCCGATGGCCAGGGCCAGCAGAATGGGCGAGATCAGCACCAGAATGATGCTGGCCAGCACGATGTCCGACAGGCGCTTGACCAGTTCATTGGTACCCGTGAACGGCGTTTCGCAGATGCCCACCACCGGCACGCCATTCATGTCCTGCAGGCGCCCCTGGATGATGCTGATGCCGAAGACGTCTGGTACGAAATACAGGGAGGCCGTGGTGCCCTGCACCGCTTCCAGCAGCTCGACGATGCGGGGCTGCGAGCCCAGCGGCAGGGTGATGTAGACCTCGTGCACACCATGCGCGTACACGTAGTTGGCCACGTCGCGCAGGCCGCCCAGGCGCATGCTCACGGCCTCGGGCAGGACGCGGCTGTCCGTGCGGTCATCAAAGTAACCGATGAACTCGGTGCTCTGGTCCGGGTTGCTTTGCAGCGCACGCGCCACCTTGCCACCCAGCGGCCCGGCGCCCACCACGATGGCCCGGCGCTTGGCATTGGGCTGCGAAACGCGGTGTTTGATGATGACCTTGCCGATCAGCACGGCCACCCACTGGTAGATGGGCGTGAGCACCGCCCAGGCCAGCATCACGTTGAAATCGAAGAACTGCAGGCTGTTGGTGGCATACCCGCACAGCCACAGAATGGCCAGCATGGACACCCAGGAGCTGACGATGTCGACACCGGCCTCCAGACGCGAGTCATTGAAGCGGTTGCGGCCAGGGAAGGTCAGCGCGAACACCAGCAGGCACAGCGCCATGGACGCACGCAACACCGGCTCATCGAAATAAGCAAGTGCGCCCAGCAGGGATGCCACGGTGATGGACGGCTCGAGAAAAGCCGCCACGAACGATGTCACCGATTGCGGAGCGTTGAAAAACGTGCGGTTGTAATTGCGGTTATTGAACATGTACACCAGGGGCTCACCCCAAGCCCCGGAAAACACCACGACCTTTCGCCGGGATGGCGCAAAGGTCGTGACAGATGATCTCGTGACGAATGAAAGAGCCTCAAGCAAAAGGCCGGCCAGACATTGTGGACCAAAAACTGTGACAGTCAGACTCGGACTCCCCCTGCCTGGCAAGAGTTCCTAAGGGTTGTCGGGGGGGGGCCTACAATCAAAGCATGGCACCACACCCGCTTTCCTGGATCGGCCAGTTCGCCCTGCCGCGACTGACCCTGTTGCTCAACCACATCGTGTCGAGCGAACCCGTGGCCACGGCCAAGTTGCAGGCGCACGTCGGCCGCACGATCGACATCCGCTGGGATTCGCCCACCAGCGCGCCGCTGCCGGCCTTCGTGGCACGCATGCTGCCCAGCAGCGGCGGCCAGCTCAAACCGTGGCGTTTCGTCATCACGCCCGCAGGCCTGTTCGAAGCCGTGGACGCCCCGGCGGCAACTGAAAACACAGACACGACTGTCACAAGTCTTAACGGTTTGACCATCACGGTTCGCCTGGCTGACCCATTGACCATGGCGCGCCAGGCGCTCAAGGGCGAACGCCCGGACGTCACCATCGAAGGCGATGCAGCCCTGGCCGAGGTGGCGTCCTGGATGATGAAAAATCTGCGCTGGGACATCCAGGACGACGTGGCCCGCTGGATGGGTACCGCGCCTGCCGAGATGCTGCGCACCGTGGGCGAGAGCATCAAGCAAGGTCTGCAACGCTGGCGTCCGCAGCCCGGCGCCCGCCCAGGCAACCCGCGCTGACCGGCTCACGACCACGCGATGCGCGCGCTGTTTCGCCCCGCTTTCATTGGCCTGATCGCTCTGCGTTATGGCCTCGACGGGCTGTTTCTGGACAGCCTGCGCCGGCCCGGCCTGAGTACCCTGGCCCGTGTGCTGTCCTTTGGGCGCCGGCTCAACGCGCCGCGCGGCGAGCGGCTTCGCATGGCCCTGGAACGCCTGGGGCCCATCTTCGTCAAGTTCGGGCAGATGCTGTCGACCCGGCGCGACCTGCTGCCCGCGGACGTGGCCGACGAGCTGGCCAAGCTGCAGGATCGCGTGCCCCCCTTCCCCAGCGATGAGTCGATCAAGCTGGTTGAAAAGGCGCTCGGCCGGCCCATCGCGGCCGTGTTCAAGCAGTTCGACGCGGAGCCGATCGCCAGCGCATCTGTGGCACAGGTGCACTTTGCCGTGCTGCACGATGGCCGCGAAGTCGCCGTGAAGGTATTGCGCCCCGGCATGCTCAATGTCATCGACGATGACCTGGCCCTGATGCGCACACTGGCCGGCTGGGTCGAGCGGCTGTGGGCCGATGGCCGGCGCCTCAAGCCGCGCGAGGTGGTGGCCGAGTTCGACAAATACCTGCACGACGAGCTGGATCTGGTGCGCGAAGCCGCCAACGCTGCCCAGCTTCGCCGCAACATGCAGGGCCTCGATCTCGTGCTGGTGCCCGAGATGATCTGGGACTACTGCACCCCCACCGTCATGGTGATGGAGCGCATGAAAGGCGTGCCCATCAGCCAGATGCAGCGGCTGCGTGAGGCCGGCGTGGACATCAAGAAGCTGGCGCGCGATGGCGTCACCATCTTCTTCACCCAGGTCTTCCGTGACGGCTTTTTCCATGCCGACATGCACCCGGGCAACATCCAGGTCAGCCTGGACCCGGTCAGCTTCGGGCGCTACATCGCGCTGGACTTCGGCATCATCGGCACGCTCACCGAGGTCGACAAGGACTACCTGGCGCAGAACTTCGTGGCCTTCTTCCACCGCGACTACAAGCGCGTGGCCGAGTTGCACATCGAAAGTGGCTGGGTGCCCCCCACGACCCGCATCGACGAACTGGAAGGTGCGGTGCGCACGGTGTGCGAGCCCTATTTCGACCGCCCGATCAAGGAGATCTCCCTGGGTCAGGTGCTGATGCGGCTGTTCCAGATTTCGCGGCGCTTCAATGTCGAGATCCAGCCCCAACTGGTGTTGCTGCAGAAGACGCTATTGAACGTGGAAGGCCTGGGCCGTGAACTCGACCCCGACCTCGACCTGTGGAGCACCGCCAAGCCCTTCCTGGAACGCTGGATGCACGAGCAGGTGGGGATCCGCGGCCTGTTCGAGCGTTTCAAGCGCGAGGCGCCCCGTTATGCCAAGTTGCTGCCAGAGCTGCCCCGCCTGGTGCACCGCAACCTGCAGCAAGGTGACTCGGCTTTGCGTCGCGACCTGCAGGCCATCCTGATGGAACAGCGCCGCACCAACCGCACACTGTCAGCGATCCTGTGGGTCGGGTTCGGTTTCGTGCTGGGCCTGCTGGCCGCGCAGTTCGTGGTACGGATGCACGCGGCTGGCTGGTTGTGACGGCCGCGAGCCCCCCAGGCTGAGGGGGGTTCAGCCCGGTTACACCACCCGGCACCACCGCTTGCCCGACAGGCACTAAACTGCGCCCCGCGCCCAAATCAGCCCGTGGCGCCCTTGCTTTGCGACAACCCCGAGCGAAAAGACTGCTGACATGAACACCACCTTGCTTGCGTTTGTGATCCTGTATCTCGTCGGCACGATGGGCATCGGCATCTACGCGGGCACCCGCATCAAAAGCACGACGGACTTCGCCATCGCTGGCCGCAGCCTGCCGCTGGCCATGGTGATCACCACCACCTTTGCCACCTGGTTCGGTGCCGAAACGGTGATGGGCATCCCGGCCAAGTTCGTGCAGGGCGGGCTCAACGCCGTGGTGGAAGACCCCTTTGGTGCCTCGATGTGCCTGGTGCTGGTGGGCGCCTTCTTCGCCACCCGCCTGTACAAGATGAGCTTGCTCACCATCGGCGACTTCTACCGTCACCGCTTCGGCGAGGGCGTGGAAATCTTCTGCTCGATCGCCATCATCCTGAGCTACCTGGGTTGGGTGGCCGCTCAGATCACGGCGCTGGGCCTGGTGTTCACGGTGCTGTCGGGCGGGGCCATTGCCCCTGCAGTGGGCATGACCATCGGCACCGTCCTGGTGCTGATCTACGTGCTGATCGGCGGCATGCTGGCCGTGGCCTGGACGGACTTCATCCAGATGATCGTGCTGGTCGTGGGCCTGTCGCTGATCGCCGTGATGGCCGGCCACCAGGCCGGCGGCGCCGACAAGGTGCTGGACATGGCCCATGCCAACGACTGGTTCAGAATCCTGCCCGCGGAGCACACCGCCAAGAGTTGGGCTTTCTTCATCGGCACCGCTGTCACCATGATGCTGGGCTCCATCCCTCAGCAGGACGTCTTCCAGCGCGTGATGTCGGCCAAGGACAGCCGCACGGCGCGCAATGGCGCCATGATCGGCGGCTTCAGCTACCTGGCCTTTGCCTTCGTGCCCATGTTCATCGTGGCCTCGTCCTTGATCATCATGCCGACCGAAACCAGGGAGCTGCTGGCCAATGACCCACAGAAGGTGCTGCCCACGCTGATCCTCACGAAGATGCCCTTGATCGCGCAGATCTTCTTCTTCGGCGCCCTGGTATCGGCCATCAAGTCGACGTCATCGGCCACGCTGCTGGCACCCTCGACCAGCTTCGTCGAAAACATCCTCAAGAACATCCGCCCCGGCATGAGCGACCGCCAGGTGCTGCTGTCGCTGCGGATCACCATCCTGGTCTTCACCGCCCTGGTGCTGACGTACGCCATCATGATGCAGGGCACAGCCATCTACGACCTGGTGTCGTCGGCGTACCAGGTGACGCTGGTGGGCGCCTTTGTGCCCCTGACCTTCGGCCTGTACTGGCGCCGCGCCACCACGCAGGGGGCGCTGTTGTCCATCGTGGGCGGCATTGGCGTGTGGGCAGCCTTCCTGCTCAACGGTGCCTGGGGCGAAGCGTTCCCGGGGCAGCTGGCGGGCCTGCTGGCGGCCTTGGCCGGCATGGTGCTGGGCTCGCTGCTGCCGCAACTGATCCCCGACCATCGTGCCCGCGAGGCCCACATGGCCTGAGGCCGCGATCCTGCATTCGTGGGGCAGGCCCTGGCCACCTCTTGAAATCACAGGCAGGCGCCCCATTTAGAATGGCGTCTTTACGGGATTGCCCGAGGTTTTCACATGCCGATTTACGCCTACCGCTGCGAGTCCTGTGGTCATGCCAAGGACGTCTTGCAAAAGATTTCTGACCCGGTGCTCACCACCTGCCCTGCTTGTGGCGCCGAATCTTTCACCAAACAGGTCACCGCCGCCGGCTTCCAGCTCAAGGGCTCGGGCTGGTATGTCACCGACTTCCGCGGTGGCTCGGGTGGGGCAAGCGCGCCTGCCACGGGCACGGCTGCGGCCTCCACGGCAACGGCTGCCGCCGCGTCTGACAGTGGCACCTCGTCCTCCTCGTCTGGGGGTGACACGGCCGCCGGCGGTTGCGGCAGCTCCTGCGCCTGCCACTGAGCCATCAGCCCCAACACAAGGCACCAAGTGAAAAAATACATCCTGACCGGGCTGCTTGTCTGGTTGCCCCTGGCCATCACCATTTGGGTGCTGATGAACGTGGTGGGGGCGCTCGACGGCGTGTTCGCCTGGGTGGTCGTGGCCGCCCAGACGGTGCTGCCCAGCAGCCTGCGCCCGCTGTTGCAGGACTTGCGCAGCATCCCGGGCCTGAGCGTCATCGTCGTGGTGACCGCCTTGTGGCTGACCGGTGTGGCCGTGACCAACATGGCCGGCCAGTGGATCCTCACCCAGTCGAACCGGATGTTCTCCAACATCCCGATCGTCAAGAGCATCTACACCTCGGTCAAGCAGGTGTCCGACACGCTGTTTTCCAGCAGCGGCCAGGCTTTCCGTGAGGCGGTGCTGGTGCAATACCCCCGCGCCGGGGCCTGGACGATTGCCTTCGTGACGGGCAAACCCAGCGGCGAAGTGGCGCATCACCTGCCGGGCGAGATGCTGACCCTGTACGTGCCGACCACCCCCAACCCCACGTCCGGCTTCATGCTGATGGTGCCGCGTGCTGACGTGATGCCCCTGCACATGACCGTGGACGAAGCGCTCAAGTACATCATTTCCATGGGCGTGGTGGCCCCGCCGCCCTCGGCCGCACCGGGCAGTTTGCCCCCGAGTTTGCCCTCCTCCGGGCCAACGACCCAATCCTGAACGACAATCGAGGGTTTCGGGCCTGCGCGAAATACGCGGGCCGCGTGATCCTCATCTCGGAGAAAACCAACAATGCGCACCACATACTGTGGTCTGGTCAGCGAAGCGCTGATGGGCCAGACCGTGACGCTGATGGGCTGGGCCCACCGTCGCCGCGACCACGGCGGCGTGATCTTCATCGACTTGCGTGACCGCGAAGGCCTGGTGCAAGTGGTGTTCGACCCCGACCGTGCCGATTCGTTCAAGATCGCCGAAGACGTGCGCAACGAGTTCTGCCTGAAGGTGACCGGCGTCGTGCGCGCCCGCCCTGCCGGTACGGAAAACGCTGGTCTGACCAGCGGCAAGATCGAGGTGCTGGGCCACACGCTAGAGGTGCTCAACCCCTCGGTGACGCCCCCTTTCCAGATCGACGACGAGAACCTGTCGGAGACGACCCGCCTGACGCACCGTGTGCTGGACCTGCGTCGCCCCTACATGCAGAAAAACCTGATGCTGCGCTACCGCGTGGCCATGGAAGCGCGCAAGTTCCTCGACGAGCATGGCTTCGTCGACATCGAAACCCCGATGCTG
>JACPOH010000234.1 GCA_016185075.1 Aquabacterium sp.
AACGGGAACAAGATGTTCCCCTCCAAGCGCCCCTGGATGATCAGCCACTGACGCAGCATGCCGGGATGAGCGGGCTTACCGCTCCAGCGCCGCTTTGTAGACCGACTGCCTGGGTGCGGCCATCACGCGCCGCACCATGGGCTCAAAAAAGCTCAGAGGCAGGATCTCGGCCTGCGCGTCGAACGCCGGGTTGTCATAGCGCTCGACAAAGGTGGCGGTGTGCGCGTAATGCGGATGCCCCTGGAACTGGTCACGCATGTGACGGTCCAGACCAATGTGGTGGAAGAAGTTGTACCCCTGGAAGATGCCGTGGTGCTGCACCATCCAGTGGTTCGCTTCGCTCACAAAAGGCTTGAGGATGGCCGCAGCGATGTCCGGGTGGTTGTACGTGCCCAGCGTGTCACCGATGTCGTGCAGCAGCGCGCACACCACATACTCTTCATCTCGGCCATCGCGATAAGCCAGTGTGGCCGACTGGCGGCAGTGGCTCAACCTGTCGATCGGGAAGCCGCCGAAGTCACCATCGAGCAGTTGCAGATGAGCCAGCACGCGATCCGGCAAGGCACGAGCCATCTTCATGGCCTCGGGCATGATGAGCGCCCAGTCAGCCTGGGTGCTGTCTTCCATGCGGGTGAAGGTGGCGCGTGCGGTCATGAAGGTCTCCTCGTGGTGCCCAGTGAAGCTTGAAGTGTCGCTCAACGATGCGCCACCGAAGCGTCAGCGCCCGATGACCCTGTCCATCTGCCGATCCTTCAGCGAGGGTTCGTTGGGGTTGGGTCGCCCCACCAGCAGGTCGCGCACATTGGGTTGGCTGCCGGTATCGGATGCAGGTGATGCGCTGGGGCGCTGGCCTTTGACCACCGTCACCGAGCCGCCGCCCAAGGCCTGCTCCGAGCCGGGCTTCTCGCAAGGGGCATCGGTGTAGATGACGCTGCCACCCACCTTGCACTTGTGGATGCCGGAGGTCGCCTTGCGGGAGACCTGTTGGGGGGCGTCAGCTTCGGCCTGGTTCTGGCCCGCTGCCGGGGTCGCATCGTTATCGAACTTGATCGTGGGCACGGGCGCATCCGTCTTGCCCATACGGCTCAACGCGCCTGTAGCCTGGTACTTCCAGGCCAGCACAAGCCCGAACGCCATCAACACCGCCAGCAGAAATCGTTTGACAAACATGTCGCGGTTCTCCCTCTCTTATTGGAACCGCGACAGCTTAACTGCAAGTGCACCTGTGGCGCACAAGAAGCAGGATCAGGGGTGGGATGCAGCCGATGCGGCCGACGCAGCTGATGCCGTCGGTGCTGGCGCAGGGGGCTGCGCAGCGGAGCGTGCCAGGTACTTCAGCTGGCTGTAGTTCCACTTCGGGCACACCACGCCCTCATCGCCCTTGATACCGCCATCGGCCGGACCCCACTTGCACGGCAGCACCACCAGCTTGCCCCCTCGGTCATACGCACCACCAGCGAGCTCCTTGGCTGTCGAGGGCAAGGTGAACTGCACGTACTGGCCCACCTTGGGTTGCTGTTCATCGGGCACGGAAACCGCCCACTGCACATCGCCGCGCGGCGACTTGGCCACATCCACGATCAGAACGAGGAGATGCTGCGCCAACAACTGGCACACGTTCGCATCAGCCACACACGGGGCGAAACGTTCGTGCTTCTTCCAGGGGTCCACCTTGCGGATGCGACCAACGGCCACCTGATCAGCAAGCTGCGACCAGTTGTCGGCCATGTGAACGGGTGGTTCGAACGCACCAGCGGCGGCAGCATGGGCCGCGCCGCTGGCGCAGAACATCAAGGCGCAGGCCGCGCCGGTAGACAGGGATGTGAGAAAAAACTTCATGGCGATGTCGTCAGCAGGGAGAGGTCAACCAGGCTTGAGGAGCCATGATCTCACCAGCCACGCCCATCACACTTCAGGGATTATCTGCCCCGCAAAAGAGTTAGGCGGCGCACAGGGCGCTCAGCGTGCGCCGTTGCCGTACACCTTTTCGCGCAAAGCCTGAAGCTGGCGCTCCAGTGTGGCGGGGTCCTGCTCGGCCACGGGGGATTTCTGCCAGCGCGCAACCAGTTCGGCTTGCTGGCGAGCGAAATCCTCGTTCTTGCGTTTTTCTTCTTGCAGCGCCCTGGCCTGTTCCTCGCTCTGCGTGCCCTGCAGCTGGGCACGCTGGGCCTCAACCCAGGCCTGACGCTTGGCAGGGTCCGGCTCAAGGTCATTGGCCACGGCGGTCAGCAGCAGCGTGGCCTCGCCTGAGTTGACCTCCCCATTGGCCACGTGGCTGGGCAAGGCCTGCAGGAGTTCACGGGCCAGCGCCTGGCGTTCGGCCGTGTTGGGGCCGTCCTTCATCTCGCTGAATTTGCTGACCGCGCGTTGAAACCGCAGGTAAGCAACCAGGCGGCTGCGCTCCTGGGCCTTGTTGGGCTCGTTTTCCAGGGCTTTGTTGAGCGCATCCCAGTCTTCCTGGCTGAAGTCGGCTGGCCGTGTTTCGCCAACAGGCCCCTTCGGAATGAAACCCTGGCCGTCACCCGTCCCGCCGAGCCCTGCGGAGGGCCACATGCCATTGGGTGCGGGGGCCAGCGCCTTTTGAGACGACGCTGGCTCGGACTCCGTGTGGCCAGCCCTCAACAAGACGTAAACGCCCACGGCCAGCACCGCCAGCGCGATCAGCCAGAGTTTGGACGGAGATTTTTGAATCAGCGTGAGGGACGACATGGGTAAGTCAAGACGCAAGTGGGCTGACAAAGTGACAAGGCTGTGGGCGCCACCGCGGTCGCGCGCCACAGCACCTGTACGGTACAACTTGCGTCATTAGAGCGGAATCAGATCCGCCAGACCATCCGCAATGACATCACTAAGGTAAACCCGCTGTGCCGGCGGATTCAGCTCCTCGGCACGCAGCACGGGCCCCGTCCCATCCAGCAAGTTGTCCAGGAAGACGCTGAGAGACTGGTAACCGCGCTCGGCAATGCTGGAACCACCAAAGGTCAGCACGGTGGCGCAGTGCGCCTTGTTGAACTTGCGCCAGTTGGGGATGTAGTAGCCCACATTCGGGTAAGTGCTGAGGGCAGCGAGCCAGGGCTTGAGGTCCTGACGCCATTTCTGGTTGAGCAGCTTCAGACGCTCCGCTTCAGTTGGGGCATTGGCGATCTCCGGGAAGAACTTCTGATAAGAGAAGGCAGAGAAAATGCCGTCCTACTGGAACAAGGTGTAGCCCAGGCGGTCCTGCGGGAAGACCTTGCCCAGATTGCCTTGCAGGGTCCCCAGGTTGTTGGGGTCACCCACGCCGGGGTACTTGGCCACGATCTCGGTGACCATGCCCTTGGGGCCATCCAGGCCCCAGGCCTCGCGGATCTTGTTGTGCAAGAGCACGGAGGGGTATTGCGCCGGGTCGCCATTGCGGGGTGCCACCATCAACGGGCCCGCATCGGACAGCAAGGCCGACTTCTTCGGGCGCAGCACCTCGCGGAACATGGCGTAGTGGGCAGACGAGGCCACACCGCCAGCCGAGAAGCCGGTGATCAGCAGTTGCGCGGGCGCCCCCATGTTGGCGGCCATCCAGTTGGCCACGTACTTCATGTTGTTGAGGCCCTTGTGCTCGAAGGCATAGGTCTTGGCCGGGTCTTCGGGGTTGTAAACGACTGTCTTGTTGCCGGTCTGCACGTCGCCGGTGCAATAGGGCACGTAGACGATGTTCCAGCTCTGGGTCTTCACGGCCTGCAGCGGGTCGATGCGCGCCGTGAATGGCGTGACCAGGCCCAGGTGCGCCTGCCGGTTGAAGTCCGACATGTAGTTCGAGGGCACGCCATCGGGGTTGACCGCCGCCAACATGCTGCCGCCCTTGCAACTGACGCCATCCCAACAGGCGCCGCCACCCTCGAACATGATGACCGTCTTGCTGGTGAAGGGGGTGCGATTGACGAAGAATCGGTATGGCGTGCCGTTGCCGCACGTGGCACCGCCGCCAGTCGGTGCCGTGACCGTATCCCACTGGAAGTAGCCCGCATGGGCCAGACCGCCAATGAGCGTGCCGATCGTGACCTTGGCGGCCAGCATCGAAAAACGACTTGCTTTCATCTGGAACCTCGTGTGTGTTGTCTGGGGTGATTGCGTCAGACGCGAAGCGAGTCTGCGCAGTAGCGATCACACGGCCAAGGAGGACTAACCCGAACGGGTTAACGCATGACACTCAAACAGGGGGAAACCAAGTGTCAGCCTGCTTACATTCAGTTCAGATTTTCCAGGCAACGCCTGGCCATACAAGGGTTTTCTTCAATAAACATTGGCACCACAGATCATTAGCCTGAAAAACGTTGTTATTTTTCAAATCACCGTTTCAGGATGTCGCCATGAGCCAACCGAGCGCCCCTTCACGCCGCCGTCTGC
>JACPOH010000352.1 GCA_016185075.1 Aquabacterium sp.
GCTTGAGTGGCCGTCATGGCCGACGTCCCGACCGAGAAGATGCCTGAACCCATGGTGTACTCCTGTCAGGCCGTCAGGTGACGGTCTTTTGCAGACGCAAGGTGGTGTTGATCACCTTGGTGAGCTTGTCTGCATAGGCGGGGTCAGTGGCGTAGCCCGCCTTCTGCAAACCGCGGGCAAAGCCGCTGGCCGTGTCGGCCTGAGCGACGGTCTGACTGTAGCGCGGGCTTTGGCTGAGCAGCCTGGCGTGGTCGGTGAAAGCCTCGGCATAAGAGTCATACGCACGGAATTTGGCCGTGACCTTGCGCGCCACGCCGCCGATGTACTCGGTGGTGGTGACCTCGGCCACCTTGCCCTTCCAGTCGGAGGTGGCCTTGATGCCGAACAGGTTGTGACTGGGCGAGCCGTCTTTCATGCGGATCTCGTGCTTGCCCCAGCCGGATTCCAGGGCAGCTTGCCCGAGGATGTTGGTAGCAGGGATGCCAGTGGCTGCCTCGGCCGCCTTGGCGGCTTCCTTGTGCTTGCGCACAAAGCGTTCGGATGCACTCAGGCTCTTGTCATTCAGTCGGGCCGCATCGTCCGCGCGGCTGGTGTCCGTGGCCCGGGCAGGGTCGTCCTGCAGTCGGCTCATCGACATGTCACCCAGGCCCTTGAGCGGGCTGTTGCTGCCATCCTTGCTGGCGATGCCCATCTGGCGTTCCAGCTGCTTGGTGATCAGGTCACTCAGGCCGCCGGGCAGGCCGGTCATCTGGTTGGCCAGCTGCGTGTCAAGCATGTTGGTGCCCATCTCGGTGGCCGAGTTGTCCAGCATGCCGCTGTTCATGGTGGTCGAGCGCATGCTCTTGACCAGCTCCTGCATGAACAGGCCTTCGAGCTGCTTGGCGGTGTCCCGGATACCGGCTTTGGGGTCCTTGCCGGATGTGGCCTTGAGGCTGTCCAGCGAGCGCAGGTCCAGCGTCAGGCCATTGGGCTGTTTTGAAGTTGCATTCAGGCTCATCAGATCACCTCCAGCTCCGCTTGAAGTGCGCCGGCCGCCTTCATGGCTTGCAGGATGGCCAGCAGGTCCTGCGGGTTGGCGCCAAGGGCGTTGAGTGCCTTGACGACGTCAGTCAGTTTGGTGCCGCTGGGCATCTGGATCAGCAGCCCGGGTTCCTGGTTGATACGGATGTCGGTCTTTTCGGTGGCCACCGTCTGCCCTTGTGACATGGGGCTGGGTTGGCTGATCACCGGGGTGGAGCTGATGGTCACCGACAGGTTGCCGTGCGCCACGGCACAGGGCCCGATGGTCACGGCCTGGTTGAGCACCACGGAGCCGGTTCGGGAGTTGATCACCACCCTGGCCGCGGGCGTGGCCTTGTCGATGTTCAGATTTTCCAGATCGGCCATGAAGGCCACGCGCTCGCCGGGTTGCGCGGGCAGGTTGACATTGACGGTGCGCCCGTTGATGGCTTCGGCAGTGCCCGGGCCTTTGACCTTGTTGATGGCATTGGCCACCTCGCGGGCGGTGTTGAAGTCATCGGCCTGTACATCGTATTGCACGGTGCTGCTTTGCAGCCAGGGGGTGGGGACGCTGCGCTCCACCGTGGCACCACCGGGGATGCGGCCAGCGTTGAGCTGGTTGATCTGCACCTTGGCGCCACCTGCGGTCGCACCGGCACCGACGATCACCACATTGCCCTGAGCCATGCCGTAGATCTGGCCGTCAGCACCCTTGAGCGGGGTGGCGATCAGGGTGCCGCCACGCAGGGACTTGGCATTGCCCATGGAGGACACCGTCACGTCCAGTGCCTGACCAGGTTGGGCAAAGGGGGGCAGGGTGGCCGTGACCATCACCGCGGCCACGTTCTTGAGCTGCATGGTGGCACCAGCGGGCATGGTGATGCCCATCTGCTGCAGCATGGCATTGAGGCTCTGGGCAGTGAAGGGTGCCTGCGTGGTCTGGTCACCGGTGCCGTCAAGGCCCACGACCAGGCCGTAGCCCATCAGCTGGTTGCTGCGCACGCCCTGAACGGCGGCGATTTCCTTGAGGCGGACGGCTTTGGCATCCACCGGCCACCACAGGGCCGCAGAGGCGGCCAGGAAGGCCAGGCCAATCAGCAGTTTGAGGAGGCGATCCGAGGTGTCCATGAAGCCGATGTCCCATCTGAGGGGCCCCGGAAATCCACGGGGCTCGGCTTGATTCTCGGGTTCTTTAGAACGGCTAAATGCTCAAAAAGAAGTGGGCAAGCCAGCCTATTCCCTGGGCATCCTGCTGGGCGCCGCGGCCCATGTGCTCGATGCGCACGTTGGCGATCTGGCTGGACAGCACGGTGTTGCCGGGCTGGATGCTGGCCGGGTCGATCTGGCCCGAGAAGCGCAGTACATCGACGTTCTTGGCCACGCCGATCTGCTTTTCGCCCGCCACGATCAGGTGCCCGTTGGGCAGCACCTCGATGACGGTGGCCGTGATGGTGCCGGTGAAGTTGCCTGTGGCAGCGGTGCTGCCGGTGCCATCGAACTTGTTGTCCGACGAGCCAGCGGCACC
>JACPOH010000353.1 GCA_016185075.1 Aquabacterium sp.
ACCTGGCGCAACTCCAGCGCCAGACCTTGCGACGATGCGTTGGCAGATGTGGGTTGCTTGCTCATGTTCATCGGCCTCACAGCGCAGCGGTCCGCGCAATCTGCGCCTCGATGTCTTCCTGGATCTGGTTCCACAGGCGCGAGAAGCGTCTGCGCACCAGCTCGAACAGCCCCACGCCCACCGCCAGCATGAGCACCGCCATGCCCCAGGTGGTGGTGCTGTGCGTGTTCAGTTCCAGGCCGGCGAAATGCATGACAGGGCCCAGCGCCTCATTGAGCTTGATGTGATAGACCATCTCCACCATGGCAGCAAAAGGCAGCACAACCAAGGTGGCCGTCACGGCCAGCGCCGCGTACACGCCCCACAGGCGCTTGAGCATGCCGTAGGCCGCCAGGCGCATGTTCATCATCAAGAGGCTGGCAAAACCACCCGGTGCGTACATCACCATGAACAGGAACAACAGGCCCAGGTACAGCAGCCAGGCCTTGGTCAGCTCCGACAGCATCACCGTGGCAAACACCATCAGCACCGCACCGATGATGGGCCCGAAGAAGAACAGCGAGCCACCCAGGAAGGTGAACAGCAGGTAGGCACCCGAGCGCTGCGCCCCGACCACCTCGGCCGTCACGATCTCGAAATTGAGCGCATACAAGCCGCCGGCAATACCGGCAAAGAAGCCGGCGATCATGAACGCGATGTAGCGCACCCGTTGCGTGTCATAGCCGATGAACTCGACCCGCTCGGGGTTGTCGCGCACGGCGTTGAGCATGCGCCCCAGCGGCGTCTGCGTGAAGGCGAACATCAGCGCCGTGCAGATGAAGCAGTACACGGCAATCAGGTAGTACACCTGAATCTGCGGCCCGAAGGTGATGCCCAGGAACGGCTGCCCCACCACGCGGTTGCTGCTGATGCCGCCTTCACCGCCGAAGAACTCCGGCAGCATCAGCGACATGTTCCACACCAGCTCACCCACACCCAGCGTGATCATGGCAAAGGTGTTGCCGGACTTCTTGGTGGTCACCGCGCCCAACAGTGCTGCCACAGCCAGCCCGGCCACCCCACCCACCAGCGGGATCAGGCTCACCGGGATGCCCCAATCGCCCGCGCCCACCTTGTTGAGCGTGTGGATGGCCGCAAAAGAGCCCAAGCCCGAATAGACGGCATGCCCGAAACTGAGCATGCCGCCCTGCCCCAGCAGCATGTTGTAGGACAGGCAAACAATGACGGCCGTGCCCATTTGCGTGAGCATGGTCAGCGACAGGCTGCTCGTGAAGATCAAGGGCGCCACGGCCATGACCAGGGCGAAGGCCGACCACAGGAGCCAGCGGCCGATGTTCAAAGGGCGGAATCGGTAAACGGTACTGGTCATGTTCATCACTCCTCGCGTGTACCCAACAAGCCCTTGGGCCTGAAGATCAGGATCAGCACCAGGAGGAGATAAGGCAGGATCGGCGCCATCTGCGACACCGTGATCTTGAGCAGCGGGTAGGACCAGTGCTCGAAATTCACCGTCTGACCGTGGCTCTGCATGAACGACGCCACCGACACATCGGCCACCACGGCGAAGGTCTGCAGCAGGCCGATCAACAGCGAAGCCAGGAAGGCACCCGCCAGCGAGCCCATGCCGCCGACCACCACGACCACAAAGATGATGGCCCCCACCGAGGCCGCCATATTGGGCTCGGTCACAAAGGCATTGCCGCCGATCACACCGGCCAGACCAGCCAGTGCGCAACCACCACCGAACACGCCCATCATCACGCGCGGCACGTTGTGCCCCAGGGCTTGCGCCATGTCGGGGTGGGTCAGCGCGGCCTGGATGATCAAGCCAATGCGCGTGCGGGTCAGCAGCAGCCACAAGGCACCGAGCATGAACAAGGCGACCAGCGCCATGAACCCGCGGTACATGGGGAACTGCGTACACGAGTTACCCGCTGCCGGCCCGCAAGTGGCCGGGTCACCCGCTCCCATCAGCAACTGCAGGCCATGCCCCTTGACGTTGGCAATGGTGAACAGCGGGCCACTGAGCGCATCGGGGATGCGGTAGTCCACATTGGCCGGCCCCCAGATCAGGCGCACGCATTCGAACACCACATACGACAAACCAAAGGTGACCAGCAGCTCGGGTACATGCCCGTAGACATGGACTTTGCGCAGGCTGTAGCGCTCGAAAGCCGCCCCGAGGACACCTACCAGCAAAGGCGCCAGGATGAGTGCCGGGAAGAAGCCCACCAGCCCGGTGATCACATACGCAAAATAGGCCCCCAACATGTAGAAGCTGGTGTGCGCAAAGTTGAGCACACCCATCATGCTGAAGATCAGCGTCAGCCCGGAGCTGAGCATGAACAGCAGCAGCCCGTAGCTGATGCCGTTCAGAAAGAAGACGACGAAGGTTTCCATCAGGCGTGGCGCATGCGTGACACGTGAGCAGGCGCTGCGCCACCTTGCCTGCCCTGACTCCACAACCCGGCCACCCCATCGGACAAGGTGGCCCGGGTTGCCCGCATCACGAAGGACGCTTCATCTGGCAAGACGTGGGTGTGCTCGACACATACGAGTCAAAGGACTTGACCGGAACGAAGGTCATGCCGGTCTTTTCGACGTCGTAGCTGTTCTTGGCATCCACCGGCGCCCACTTGGCGATGAACAGCGGTTGCTGCAACTGGTGGTCGGTCTTGCGCATCTCGACTTCGCCGTTGAAGCTCTTGAACTTCAGGCCTTCCATGGCAGCAGCCACCTTGAGCGGATCAGTGGATTTGGCCTTGGCCATGCCCTCGGCCAGCATCATGAGCCCGGAGTACGTGGCGGCAGAGTAGTAGTCGTCGTTGAAGCGCTTCTTGAACTCGCTGACCAAGATCGCGTTCAGGCCGGGCATGTTGTAGTGACCATAACCCACCTGGTAGACGCGGCCATCAGCGGCCTTGCCCAGCGCCGTCGGGGTGCCACCGAAGTTGGCGTAGTAGGTGTAGAACTTGACGTTCAGACCAGCCTCGTTGGCCGCCTTGACCAGCAAGGCCAGGTCGGAGCCCCAGTTGCCCGTGATCACCGTGTCAGCGCCAGAGGCCTTGATCTTGGCCACATACGGCGCGAAGTCACGCACCTGCGCCAGCGGGTGCAGGTCGTCGCCCACGATCTGGATGTCCGGACGCTTGCGCGCCAGGGTGGCTTTCGCAAACTTCGACACCTGCTGGCCGTGCGCGTAGTTCTGATTGATCAGGTAGACCTTCTGAACGTCCTTCTGGTCCTTGATGAAGGTGGTCAGGGCCTCCATCTTCATGGAGGTGTCGGCATCCAGGCGGAAGTGCCAGTAGCTGCACTTGCTGTTGGTCAGATCAGGGTCCACCGCCGCGTAGTTCAGGTAGACGATTTCCTTGCCGGGGTTGCGCTCGTTGTACTTGTTGACGCCATCCACCAGCGCCAGCGCCGAGCCGGAACCCAGGCCCTGCACGACGTAGCGAATGCCCTGGTCAGCCGCCGACTTCAAGGCGTTGAGCGACTCGGCTGGGCTGAGCTTGTTGTCGATGCTGACGATCTCGAACTTGACGCCCGCGGGGTTGCTGGCGTTGATCTTCTCAGCCACGAACTGGAAGCTCTTGACCTGGTTCTGGCCCACGCTCGCCATCAGACCCGACAGCGGGTCGATCCAGGCGATTTTCACCGTCTCGCCCTTCTGGGCAAAGGCTGCGCCTGCAGTGAGGCTGGCGGCCACCAACAGACTGAGCGTGCGAACTTGGGGAGCTTGAAAGCGCATGGGTATCTCCGTGTCGTGTTGAAACGTAAGCCAACCCAATTTACCCCCCCTGACTTGAGGGTGCCAGTCAGGGATGACCCGCACCTTCTTCACCTCGCGCCTAAACGCGCGCAAGCGCCGCCAATGCGCGGCACAAAACACAGTCAGCGCAAAAAAAAGGCGCCCCGAAACGAGGCGCCCTGTGTGTTTGCGACAACGATCAAGCTGTAGGCAGCTTGTGGTCCTTGAACTTCTCGCGAAGTTGAAGTTTGGAAATCTTGCCCGTGGCCGTGTGCGGGATTTCGTCCACGAACACGACATCGTCCGGTGTCTGCCAATTGGGGATCTTGCCTTTGTAGAACGCGATCAGCTCGTCCTTGCTGACCTCGGCGCCGGGCTTCTTGACCACGACCATCAGCGGACGCTCGTCCCACTTCGGGTGATGGCAGGCGATCGCTGCGGCCTCATGCACGGCCGGGTGAGCCATCAGCACGTTCTCCAGGTCGATGGAACTGATCCACTCGCCACCCGACTTGATCACGTCCTTGGAGCGATCGGTGATCTGCATGTAGCCATCGGGGTCGATGGTGGCCACGTCGCCCGTGGGGAACCAGCCGTCGTGCAGCGGCGACTTGTCGACGTTGAAGTAGCTGCTGATCACCCAGTGGCCACGCACCTCCAGATCGCCGGCGGACTTGCCATCCCATGGCAGCACCTTGCCTTCGGCGTCCACGATGCGCATGTCGATGCCATACACCGACTTGCCCTGCTTCTCCAGCAGCTTCTGCTTGTCCTCAAGCGACCAATCGGCATGCTTGGACTTCAAGCGGCCCAGCGTGCCCAGCGGCGACAGTTCGGTCATGCCCCAGGCGTGGATCACTTCGACACCGTAGTCATTCTCGAAGGTGCGGATCATCGCGGGCGGGCAGGCCGCGCCACCGATGATGGTGCTCTTGAAGGTGCTGAACTTCAGGTTATTGGTCTTCACGTGATTCAGCAGGCCCAGCCAGATGGTGGGCACGCCGGCGCTCATGGTGACCTTCTCTTCCTCGAAGAGGTTGTAGAGCGATGCGCCATCCAGGTGGTGACCAGGGAACACCAGTTTGCAACCGACCATGGCGGCCGTGTAAGGCAGACCCCAGGCATTGACGTGGAACATGGGCACCACAGGCAGCACGGTGTCCGTGGCCTTGAGGCTCATGGCGTCAGGCAAGGCAGCGGCAAAGGCGTGCAGCACGGTCGAGCGGTGCGAGTACACGGCACCCTTGGGGTTGCCGGTCGTGCCCGAGGTGTAGCAGATGGAAGCCGCGGTGTTCTCGTCAAACGAAGGCCAGCTGTAGTTGCCATCTTCGGCCGCGATCAGGTCTTCGTAGCAGTGCAGATTGGTCAGAGCCGACTCGCGCGGCATGTTCTCGCGGGCACACATCAGCACCACATGCTTGAGTGTGGGCAGCGAAGGCGCCAGCTTCTCGACCAGCGGGAAGATGTTGAGGTCAACGAAGATGACCTTGTCTTGCGCATCGTTGGCAATCCAGGCCACCTGCTGCGGGAACAGGCGTGGGTTGATCGTGTGGCACACGCGCTGCGAACCCGACACAGCGTAATAGATCTCCATGTGGCGGTAGCCGTTCCAGGCCAGCGTGCCCACGCGGTCACCCGCCTCCAGGCCGAGGCGGTCCAGCGCCTGAGCCAGCTTGCGCGACCGCAACTCGACCTCGGTCCAGTTGGTGCGGTGCATATCGCCTTCGACACGCTTGGACACGATCTCGACATCACCGTTGTGACGGGCCGCATGCGTCAGCAGCGACGAGATCATCAAGGGCATGTGCATCATTTGGCCCATCAGGCTCATAAGGTCTACCTCCGAAAAACAGGAAACAAGCCGACTCAGATCGGCGCCAAAGATCATAGACGCAGCCGGCCGACAGCACATGGCGAACCCTCAAGGGATAACCCTTATCACCACACCAGTCAGTGGGCACACGCCCTATCAGGAAACAAGCCGTTCCAGTTCAAACCTTGGTCGGCATCTGCAAAACGCGCAGCGCCTGCAGGAAAGCCTCAGGCAAAGGCACAGGGCGACGGGTGGCGCGGTCCACATACACGTGCACAAAATGGCCCACCGCAGCCGACTGTGCCGCGCCCTCATCGAACAGACCGATCTCATAGCGCACGCTGCTCTTGCCGATGTGGCCCACGCGGATGCCAGCATCCACATTGCGAGGGAACTCCAGCGGCGCGAAGTAGTTGCAATGCGTCTCGATGACCAGACCGATGACCTCCCCGTGGTGGATATCCAGCACACCCGCCTCGATCAGATAGCGGTTGACCGCCGTATCGAAGTAGCTGTAGTAGGTGACGTTGTTGACATGCCCATAAATGTCGTTGTCCATCCAGCGTGTGGTGATGGTGCTGAAGTGGGCATAAGCGGCCCGGTCTTGTGCCTGAGGTCGTTCCATGAGCTGTAGGTCCAGTGAGGGGTGCGCCATGCGCGGGTCAGCGGGCATGATAGCCAAGCGCAGCCGGCAAAAAGACCGACAACTGTCGTTTGACCAATATGAGCCCGGACGGCTACATTACTGACCCACAGGTCAGTTATTTGGAAGCCTCCCTTTGAGCCGCACGCCCTCGCCTGCCTCTACCTTGCCCAACTTGTCCCTGCAGCCGAATGAACCGGGTGGGGGCACGCCCTCGTGCCCTATTGCGGCAGCCGTGGCAGCCATGGCCCCCCGCTTGCCCGGCGTGCGCCAACGTCGCAAGGCAGCGCGCCCGCATGAGTTGCTGGAGGCGGCCCTGAGCCTGTTCGTCGAGAAGGGTCTGGCCGCCACCCGCGCCGAAGAAGTGGCCAAGCTGGCTGGTGTATCCAAAGGCACGCTGTACCTTTACTACCCGAGCAAGGACGAACTGTTCAAGGCCGTGGTGCGCGCCTACCTGACCCAGGTCATTGCCGAAGGACACGAACTGGTCGATCAGTTCGAAGGCAGCACCTCCGATCTGCTGCACCTGCTGGCACACACCTGGTGGACCCGCGTGGGCGCGTCCCAGGCCTCGGGTCTGCTGATCCTGATCATGGCCGAGGCCCGCAACTTCCCTGAGCTGGCGCAGTTCTATGTGGATGAGGTCGTGGCGCCCAGCCATGCGCTGCTGGCACGCGCCATCCAGCGCGGCATCGACAGCGGTGAGTTCCGGCCGATGGACGTGACCTCGGTCGTGCACGCACTCATCGCGCCTCTGCAGTTTCTGATCCTCTACCGCCAGTGCACCTCGGTGTGCACAGCCAACCCGGTGCCGCTTGATCCGGAGCGTTTCATGACGACCCAGATCGAGTTGCTGCTGCGTGGCCTGGAGGTCCGCCATCCGGCGCCACCCAACAAGCCGTCATCCCAAGAGACATGAGCCAACCCATCAAATGGATCGCCCTGGCAGCAGGCGTGCTGATCCTGGGCGGCGGCATCGGCCGCGCCATCGTGCACAAGAAGGCACAGCAAAACGAACTGGCCCAGAGCACGGCCACGGCGCAAGCTGGCGTGATGACCCTGAGCAGCAAGGACGTGCATGAGGTGCAGCGCGCCCTGCTCACGCATGCCATCCCGGTATCGGGCAGCCTGATAGCCCAGCGAGCAGCCATCGTCAAGGCCAAGGTGGCCGCCGAGCTGTTGAGCCTGAACGTGCGCGAGGGTGACCAGGTCCAGGCTGATCAGGTCATCGGCAAGCTGGACCCGCAAGAGTTCGACACGCGCTTGCAGCAGGCCCGCCAGCAGGCGGCCTCGGCCAAGGCGCAATGGCAGATCGCCCAGCAGAACCTGGAGAACAACCAGGCCCTGGTGCAGCAAGGCTTCATCTCGCGCACGGCGCTGGACACCTCCTTGTCCAACGCTGCTTCCGCCAAGGCCACCTACGAAGCGGCGCAGTCATCGGTGGACCTCGCCACCAAGTCATTGAGAGACAGCATCGTGCGTGCGCCCATCACGGGGCAGATTGCACAACGCTTCGCGCAGGCCGGCGAGCGCGTTGGTGTTGACGGCCGCATCGTGGAGATCGTCGACCTCGGCTCTCTGGAGCTGCAAGCCCCGCTGACACCACAGGACATCACCCAGGTGCGCGTGGGCAGCCCCGCCTTGCTGCGTGTGGAAGGCCTGCCTGATGCGCTGCCCGCCCGCATCGCGCGCATCAACCCCAGCGCCTCGGCCGACACACGCTCGGTCATGGTCTACCTGGCCTTGAAGCCCCACCCTGCCCTTCGGCAAGGTCTGTTCGTACAAGGGGAGATTACCTTGACTCAACAGGAAGCCCTGAGCGTGCCGCGAACCGCCATCACCCGCGCATCGGGCCAGGATCAGGTTCTGCGCGTGCGCGACGGCCAGGTCGGCAAGGTGAATGTCAAGCTCGGCGCGCATGTCGGCAAGGATGCAGACGGTGCCCCGCTGGTCGAGATCGTCGAAGGGCTGCAGGTGGGCGAGCAGGTGTTGGTCAACGCGGCCGGCACCGTGCGCGACGGCCAGGCCGTGGTCCTGAATCGGGCCGCGTCACCATCTGCACGCTGAGCCGCGCACCATGTGGTTCACCCGCCTGTCCATCCACAACCCGGTGATGGCGACCATGGTCATGATGGCCCTGGTCGTGCTCGGGCTGTTCTCTTATCAGCGCCTGAAGGTCGACCAGTTCCCCGACATTGAATTGCCCACGTTGGCCATCCAGCTGGACTACCCCGGCGCCTCGCCCGAGATCATCGAGTCCGAGGTCACGCGCAAGGTCGAAGAAGCCGTCAACACCGTGGCCGGCATCAACCAGCTGTACTCGCGCTCTTATGAGGGCAGCTCGGTCGTCATCGTGCAGTTCAACCTGGATGTCGATGGCCGTCGCGCGGCCGATGATGTGCGCGAGAAGCTCTCGGCCATCCGCCCCACGCTGCGCGATGAGGTCAAAGAGCCCCGCGTGCTGCGCTTCGATCCGGCCAACCGCCCCATCTTCTCGCTGGCTCTGACGTCTCCTGACAGCACACAAAGCGAGCAGGCCCTGACCACCTATGCCGACCAGATCCTGCGCAAACGCCTGGAGAACGTGCGGGGCGTGGGCTCGGTCAACCTCGTGGGCGCACGCAAGCGCCAGGTGAACGTCTACCTCAAGCCCCAGGCCATGCAGGCACTGGGCTTGCGCGCCGAGCAGGTCGCCAACGCCGTGCGCCTGGAAAACCAGGACCAGCCTGCCGGCAGCGTGCGCACCAAGATGCAAGACCGCGTCGTGCAGATCGACGCACGTCTGAAGACCGTGCGCGACTTCGAACGCCTGATCGTGGCCACGCGTGGCGGCCAGCCCATCCGCCTCAACCAGGTCGCTGATGTGGTCGACGGCCCGCAAGAGCTCGACACGCTCGCGCTGTACAACGGCAAACGCACCCTGGCTCTGGAAGTGCTCAAGGCCCAGGGCGAGAACACGCTGGACGTGGTCAAAGGCCTGCGCGAGGTGATCACCCAGGTGAGCAAGGAGCTCCCCCCGGGCATGAAGGTCGACGTCATCCGCGACAACAGCCGCCCGATCGCCGTGAGCGTGTCCACCGTGCGCGAAACCCTGATTGAAGGTGCCGTGCTCACCGTGGCCATCGTCTTCCTGTTCCTGAACTCCTGGCGCTCCACGGTCATCACCGGCCTCACGCTGCCGATCTCCATCATCGGCACCTTCCTGTTCATGTACGCCTTCGGCTTCTCGATCAACATGATCACGCTGATGGCCTTGAGCCTGTGTGTGGGCCTGCTGATCGACGA
>JACPOH010000354.1 GCA_016185075.1 Aquabacterium sp.
GCGTGGATGGTCATCAGCTGCACGGCGTCCTGGCCGGCCTGGGCCTGGTTGTCGCCTGCTTCCAGCGAGGCATGCGTCAGGAAGGCCAGCAAGGGCGAGATGATTTCGCCCGTCTCGGCATCAGGCAGGGTGTCGACCTGCGCCACCGCGGCAGGCAGGCCCTGGGCGATGGTGCCCGCTGGCTCGTCCACCGGCAGGGCCACGGCGTCCTTGCCAAAACCTTCTTGCGTCACGAAGGCTTCGGCCGCGTTGACCAGTTCGGCCAGGTTTTCCAGGCGTTCCTGGCCTTCCTTCTCCGCCCGGTAGAAATCAGCCAGGCCCGAGGCCTCCACCACATGCTCGATGATCTGGCGCAGCGTCAGTCCTCGCGTGGCTTCGCGCATGGTGTCGATCAAGGCCACAAAGCCCTGCAGGTTGGCGCCCGCCTTGCCCGGCACCGCCGTCACGCTCTGGCCCAGGCTGCGCGCCGATGACCGGGCCGCATCCTGCAGCACCTCGATGCTGCGCGCCCCAATGCCGCGCGCCGGGAAGTTCACCACGCGCAGGAAGCTGGTGTCGTCGTTCGGGTTCTCAAGCAGGCGCAGGTAGGCCAATGCGTGCTTGATTTCAGCGCGTTCGAAGAAGCGCAGGCCGCCGTACACCTTGTAAGGCACGCCGGCATTGAACAGCGCTGATTCGATCACCCGCGACTGCGCGTTGCTGCGGTACAGCACCGCCACTTCATGCAAGGGCTGGCCTTCACGCTTGAACTGGCGGGCCTCGTCCACCACCCACTGGGCTTCGGCGAAGTCGCTGCTGGCCTCGTAGATGCGGATGGGTTCGCCCTGCCCTGCGTCGGTCCGCAGGTTCTTGCCCAGGCGGCGGCTGTTCTGCGCGATCAGGGTGTTGGCCGCATCCAGGATGTGGCCAAAGCTGCGGTAGTTCTGCTCCAGCTTGATCACGCTGGGCACGCGGAACTCACGCTCGAAATCCGCCATATTGCCCACCAGCGCGCCACGGAAGGCGTAGATGCTCTGGTCATCGTCGCCCACGGCAAACACGCTGTTGCCCGTCACGGCGGGGTTGCCGGCAAACATCTTCAGCCACGCATACTGCAAGCGATTGGTGTCCTGGAACTCGTCGACCAGGATGTGCTTGAAGCGGCGCTGGTAGTGCTCGCATACCTCGGGGTGGTCACGCATGATCTCGTAGGTGCGCAGCATCAGCTCGGCAAAGTCCACCACGCCTTCACGCTGGCATTGGTCTTCATAGGCCTGGTAGACGGCCAGCTGCATGCGGCCCAACTCATCGCGCGGCTGGATGTCCTTGGGGCGCTGGCCGGCGTCCTTGGCGTTGGCGATGAAATAGCTGGTCTGCTTGGGGATGCACTTTTCCTCGTCGAACTTCAGCGCCTTGATGATGCGCTTGACGGCCGAGAGCTGGTCTTGCGTGTCCAGGATCTGGAAAGCCTGTGGCAGGCCGGCAATCTTGGCGTGGGCGCGCAGAAAGCGGTTGCACAGCCCGTGGAAGGTGCCGATCCACATCGCGCGCGTGTTCACGGGCAGCATGGCCGACAGGCGCGCCTGCATCTCCTTGGCGGCCTTGTTGGTGAAGGTCACGGCCATGATGCCGGCAGGGGACACCTGGCCCGTCTGCAACAACCAGGCGATGCGCGTGGTCAGCACCCGGGTCTTGCCCGAGCCCGCGCCAGCCAGGATCAGGGTCGGTCCCGGGGGGGCCGTCACGGCGGCCAACTGCTCCGGATTGAGTCCCACCAGCATGGGGGAGTTGCCTGCGGCAGGCCGTTGCGGGAACAATCCGGGGGTGTCAGTGCGCTCGTTCATCCAAAAATTGTAGGCGGGCTTGCACGGCATCCCGGCTAAAGGCCTCCAAAGGCTTGGCCATCTCACACCAAATCAGGGATAGACATGAACGCGATCCGGCCAACTGGCCAGCCCGATGGTGGCTTGTTGGCACAACCTCATCAGCTTGCCGTTGCTTACCATGACGGCCTGACGGCCCGAGCCCACGCCATGCTGATGTGGGTCGAGGGCGGCATGCTGCAGCTGTCGGGGCCCGGGCTTATCCGTCAGGTACCGCTCAGCAAAGTGCACTGGAGCGAGCGCACGCGACATGGCACCCGCATGGCGCACTTCCATGACGGCGGCACCGTTCAGGCCGTCAACGCAGCTGACTGGGACCGCTGGCTGGATCACCATGAACTCGGCGCCCCTGCCCGCGCATCAGCCGCTTCAAGCGGGCGATGGTCCTTCCTGGCCGCCGCCGTCATGCTGATGGTGGCTGTCCTGGGCTGCTGGTGGGGGCAGCCCCCGGCAGCGAAATGGGTGGGCCCGCTGGCGCGTCCCATCGTCGCCCAGCAAGCCGACAGCCAAGGGCCAACGCAGCACGCCAAGCCCGACCAGAGCACGGTGGGCGCGGTCAACGGATTGAACCCGCCGTACTGACTTCTCAGGCTGCGGCCAGCGCAGCCTCTTCGCGGGTCAGCAGGCGCTCCATCAAGTCCCGCACGCTGCGAATCTGAGCGCCAAACGGCAAGTCACCCGTCCCCCGGAAGAACAAGCCCTTTTTCAGATCGCCCCGCATGGCTGCAGCCAGCTGGTTGTCGATACAGAACTGCCCCCAGCCTTGCAAACCATCACGCAGCCCGCATTGCGCGAGACAATCAAAGGCCTTGGTGCAACGCTTCTTGGCATGGCTCACCGCCTGCAAGCGCGACTCGATCTTCAGATAGGCCTTCAACCAGGGCGTGGCCACAGCACGTGCGGGCAAGCCGGCCACACTGGTGAACTCGACCATGTCCTCATCGCGGGCCTCGGCCAGCACGCGCTTGAACTCGGGGTGCGCATCGCCTTCCAGCGTCACGGCGAAAGGCGTCCCCAGTTGCACCCCATCGGCGCCGAGGTCCTGCACGCGGCGGATGTCGTCGTGCATACGGATGCCACCGGCCGCAATCAGCGGGATGTGTTTCTCGATGCCCGCCGAGCGCATGAACGCCCGCACCTCGGGGATGACCCGCTCGAAATCAAAGCGCGGGTCGTTCAGGTCGGCGATCCTGGCCGCCCCCAGGTGCCCCCCTGCCAGCCGCGGATGCTCGATCACGATGGCATCGGGCAGACGCTTCTTGCGCTCCCATTTCTTGATGATCAGCTGCACGCCGCGCGAATCCGACAGAATCGGGATCAGCAGCGCCTTGGGGTGGTCCTGGGCCAGATCCGGCAGATCCAGCGGCAAGCCGGCCCCCACCACCACGGCGTCAATGCCCGCCTCCAGGGAACGCTTGACGTAGCCCGCGTAGTCACTGACCGCACGCATCACGTTCATCGCCAACAGCCCGCGTCCCTGCGACAGCGTGCGTGCCGCCTTGACTTCACGCTCGACGGCTTCCAGATTGGCCGCGTTGATACGCGCTCGGGTGTCATCATCCTGACCGACGCGAGACGACAAGCCCTGCGTGCTGGCCATCAAGTCCGGGTGATGCCGACGAATGTCCACGCAAGACAAGGTGCCCATGCCTCCCATGGCCGCCACACTGCCTGCGAGCCGATGAGCCGACACCCCGATGCCCATGCCACCTTGCACGATGGGCAACAACTCGCGCCCTCCCAGGCGCATGCTGCGCAGCCCGCTGGTGTCGAACTTGCGCGCCAAGTCCGCATCGACGTGGTCAGAAGGTAGCTTGGGCGATGGAGATGCATCGTGCGTCATGGGCAGCGTTCAGAATTGAAATTGCCCCAGACGGTAACGGCCTCACGCGCACGCGGCTTTGCGACAGGTCAACTCAGGTCGACCGCGTCCCTGTAATCAGGGACGCTGGCGTTCCAGCCCAACTCCTCCACCACGCGCAGGCGCAAAGTGTCTGCGGCCTGCGGTTCACCGTGGTTGATGAAAACGTGCTCGGGCGCCTTGCCCAGCGCCTTGAGCCAGGCCAGCAACCCGGCCTGGTCCGCATGCGCCGACAAGCCCTCGATCTGAACCACTTCCGCGCGCATGGGCACGTACTCGCCAAACATCTTGAGCGAGGTCGCGCCGGCGGCCAGCGAAGCACCACGCGTGCCGCCCGCCTGGAAGCCGCTGAGCACGATCGAGTTGCGCGAGTGGGGCCCGTAATGCGCGATGTGGTGCAACACGCGCCCACCGGTGACCATGCCACTGCCGGCCACGATGATCATGGGATAACGCTGGCTCAACAAGGCTTTGGACTCTTCCACATCGCGCACGAAGCGTGTCATGTGGCGAATGCCTTCGCACTCTTCGACCGTCAGGCGATGCTCGGCGCGATGCCGCTCGTACAAGCCTGTGGCCGAGATGCCCATCGGGCTGTCCAGGATGACGGGCATGTCGGGGATGGCACCTGCCTGACGCAAGCGATACAAGGCGTAGAGCACCCCCTGGGTGCGGCCCACGGCAAACGCGGGGATGATGACCACCCCGCCGCGCGCCGCCGTGCGACGCACGATGTCACCCAGCTTCTCGATCGCGTTCAGATCCGGGTGCAGCCGGTCACCGTAAGTCGACTCGACGACCACCCAGTCGGCAGACTGACCGGTTGCCGGTGGCAACATGACCAGATCATCGTCTCGCCCCAAGTCGCCCGAGAACAGCGCCGTCTTACCCTGGTACTCGATGGCCACGCTGGATGCGCACAGGATATGCCCCGCCGGCGTGAAGCGGGCGCAGACACCCTCATCCAGTTCCACCACCACACCCTGCGGTACGCGCTTGAAGTGCTTGAGGCACGCCTTGGCATCCTGCACGGTGTAGAGCGGCTCAGCTGGCTTGTGCTTGGTGGCCCCATGGCGGTTGCGATAACGCGCCTCCTCCTCCTGCAGGTGCGCCGTGTCCAGCAAGAGCACCTCGCACAGGTCGGCTGTTGCCGCCGTCGCCCAGATGGTGCCCTTGAAACCGTTGCGCGTCAGCAAAGGCAAGGTACCGCTGTGGTCGATGTGCGCATGGGTCAACAAGACCGCATCCAAGCTGCGCGGATCAAACGGCAGAGGCGCCCAGTTGCGCTCGCGCAGGGTCTTGAAGCCCTGGAACATGCCGCAGTCCACCAGCAGCCTGACGTCACCGGCCTCAACCAGTGTCTTCGAGCCGGTCACGGTGGCGGTCGCGCCATAAAACGTCATGCGCATCGTCATGTCTGCTTCTGATCCTCGTGTTCCACAGCCCTGGCATCGGGGGCACGCTCGCCTCCAAACCGGGCCAACAGCGGCACCACCACGGGCTGCACACGCTGCCAGGTCTGCCACAGCCACAGGCCACGGCCGGCCAGGCGCGCCAGCCCCTTGGGCTGCCACACAGCGAGCGCCACGGCGGCGGCCACAACCCAGTACGGATGGCGCCCCAACCAACGGCCGGTGGACACCGCCCGATCAGCCAGGCCCGCCAGCGGCGCCACGCGGGCGTTCACCTGCAGCGCCAAGGCATGCCGCAGCACCGCGCTGCGCTGCGCTGACGCAGCATGCGCTTTTTCAAAGCCAGTTCGGCCATGCGAGCGGACATCGACATCAACCTTTCTGCTCGGGTGCCGCAGCGCCTCTGGCCGCAGCCAGCAAGGCATCCTGATCCGCCTGCAACTCCGCCAGCGTGGCCGCCAACATGCCCTCCGGCGACGCCGTGATCGCACGAACGCGCCCGACGGCCCACAGGCACACGGCCCCGAATGCGAGCGTCAGCAGCCCCAGCACCAGCAAGGGGTGCGTGTCCCAGAACAAAACGGTGATGAACCCCGCCAGGAAGACGCTGGCAACCGTGCCCATCAGGATGGCCACCGCGCCCCAGCCCAGCACGGCCAACAGGCGCTGCTTTTCTTCTTCAACCTCGGTGGCGAGCAGTTCCAGACGGGTCTGGAAGATGGCCATCAAGGTGGCAGCCAAGCCCTGTACCGAAGACATCAGCCGAGCCCGATGCCCCTGCGCAGATGGGTCAGGCTGTTCAGCGGGCTCAGCCATTCATCGACGCCCGAGCAACAGGCCAATCAGCAAGCCCGCACCAGCCGCGATGCTGATGGACTTCCAGGGGTTCTCATGCACGTATTCATCGGTCACCTTGGCGGCGGCCTTGGCCTTGTCCACCACAGCGGCCTGGGCTTCGATCAAACCCGTCTTGGCATTTGACAAGGTGGCTTGCACGCGCTTGCGCAACTCGGCCACACCGGCGCCGGCGTCGCCCGCCGTGGCCGCCAGCAGGGCCTCGGCATCGGCCATGACCAGTTGCAGGTCAGCCATCAGCTTGTCCTTTTGGGCAGAAGTCAGTTCGCTCATGTCATGCTCCTTCGGTTAATTGGTTCAAAAAGAAATCAATGGAGGATCAACAAAGGCACCTGACTGTGCGCGAGCACACTCTTGGCCAGCGATCCGTGAATCAGGGCATCCAGACCATGGCGGCCATGCGTGGCCATCACGATCAGGTCACAGCCCTGCTTGCGCGCCGTGTCCACGATGCCTTGCTGCACGTTGTCGGTGATCATGAACTGGCCGTCGAAATGCACACCGGCCTCTTTGGCACGGGCTGCAAACGCTTCCAGAATTTCACGGGCATGGGCCTCACAGCGCTTTTCATGCTCCTGGAACGTGGCCACGTCATAGGCCACGGCCGCCTGCTCCACCACCAGCACCGGCAAGGGAGGCTCCGCCGTGAAGCCGGTGATCGACGCCCCGAGCATCTTGGCCAAGCCTATGCTGTGCTCCATGGCCTTGTTCGACAACTCGCTGCCATCCACGGGCACCAACAAATGTTCGTACATGAGGGCCTCCTAACGCCTTGATTTCCAACTTCAGTCAAGCGACTGATCTGGCTTCATCCTAGATCGCGAATCGTTTCGCGCCAACACCTAAAACCACACAACAACATCAAAACCTCAGGTTTTTGATCCATGACATGAAAGCCTGCCGGCTCAGAAAGCCTCGCAAGGGCACTCAGCCGACCTAAAATCGCGGTTTGGCCCAGAGAAAGCGCCCGCTTCGGGCGCAGACCAGCCTCCCAACACCATGACCGAACTCGCCAAATCTTTCGACCCCGCCCCGATTGAAGCCAAATACGGCCCCCTGTGGGAGCAGCGCGGTCTGTACAAGCCCACCCTGGATGCCACCAAACCATCCTTCTGCATCCAGCTGCCGCCGCCCAATGTGACCGGCACCCTGCACATGGGCCACGCCTTCAACCAGACCATCATGGACTCGTTGACGCGCTACCACCGCATGCTGGGCCACAACACGCTGTGGGTACCCGGCACCGACCACGCCGGTATCGCCACCCAGATCGTGGTGGAGCGCCAGCTGCAGGAAAAGGGCCAGAACCGCCACGACCTGGGCCGCAAGAACTTCGTCGCCAAGATCTGGGAATGGAAGGAGCAGTCCGGCTCCACCATCACCCAGCACATGCGCCGCATGGGTGACTCGGTCTCCTGGGAGCACGAGTACTTCACCATGGACGACAAACTGTCCAAGGTGGTGACCGACACCTTCGTCAAGCTGTATGAAGAAGGCCTGATCTACCGCGGCAAGCGTTTGGTGAGCTGGGACCCGATCCTCAAATCGGCCGTGTCCGACCTCGAAGTCGAAAGCGAGGAAGAAGACGGCTCAATGTGGCACATCCGCTATCCCATTGATGGCAGCGATGAGACCCTGGTCGTGGCCACCACCCGACCCGAGACCATGCTGGGCGACACCGCCGTCATGGTCCACCCGGAAGACGAGCGCTACGCCCACCTGATTGGCAAGCTGGTCAAACTGCCCATCACCGGCCGCCTGGTACCCGTGATCGCCGACGAGCACGTGGACAAGGACTTCGGCACCGGCGTCGTGAAGGTCACCCCCGCGCACGACACGAACGACTACCAGGTCGGCCTGCGCCACAGCCTGCCCATGATCACCATCTTCACGCTCGACGCGCAGGTGGTGTCGCACCTGGAAGAGATCCCCGAGGCCTACCGTGGCCTGGACCGCTTCGTGGCCCGCAAGGCCCTGGTCGCCCAGCTTGAAGCCGAAGGCCTGTTGGTCGAGGTCAAGAAACACAAGCTGATGGTGCCGCGCTGCGCCCGTACCGGCCAGATCATCGAGCCCATGCTGACGGACCAATGGTTCGTGGCCATGACCAAGCCCGGCGCAAAAGGCAAGTCGATCGCCGAGCAGGCCATCGAGGCGGTCGAGTCCGGCGACGTGAAGTTCGTGCCCGAGAACTGGGTCAACACCTACAACCAGTGGATGAAGAACATCCAGGACTGGTGCATCAGCCGCCAGTTGTGGTGGGGCCATCAGATCCCGGCCTGGTACGGCAACAATGGCGAGATCTTCGTGGCCCGTAACGAAGAAGAAGCCCGCACGCGCGCCCATGCCGCTGGCTACACCGGTGAGCTGACCCGCGACGAAGACGTGCTCGACACCTGGTACTCGTCCGCCCTGGTGCCCTTCTCCACCCTGGGTTGGCCCGAGCAGACCAAGGAGATGGACCTCTTCCTGCCCTCCTCCGTGCTGGTCACCGGCTACGACATCATCTTCTTCTGGGTCGCCCGGATGATCATGATGACCAAGCACTTCACGGGCAAGGTGCCGTTCAAGCACGTGTACATCCACGGCCTGGTGCGCGACGCGCAGGGCAACAAGATGTCGAAGTCCGAAGGCAACGTGCTGGACCCGGTCGACCTGATCGACGGCATCGAGCTGGCCCCGCTGCTGGACAAGCGCACCACCGGCCTGCGCAAACCCGAGACCGCACCGAAGGTGCGCAAGGCCACCGAGAAGGAGTTCCCTGAAGGCATTCCCGGCTACGGTGCCGATGCCCTGCGCTTCACCTTCGCGGCACTGGCCAGCCTAGGGCGCGCCATCAACTTTGACTCCAAGCGCTGCGAGGGCTATCGCAAC
>JACPOH010000355.1 GCA_016185075.1 Aquabacterium sp.
TGGCCACGGCTTTGAACGCCCCGCTTTCCACCTCGACGGTGGCGCCGGCAACGGGCGCGTTGGTGGCAAAGCGGTCCAGGTACAAGGTCAACACAGGCGGGACAGTGGGGTGGTCGTGTTCCGGTTCGCCAGACGCATGAGCGCCCGTCAGCACCATCACCAACTCGAAATCATCGGTCTGAGCCACAGCGCGTGGCGCCTGCCCCACTTGAACCGGCACAGCCGCAGCCTCGCCATGGTCTTCGCCGCCATGGGCCCCCGCCGTCAGCGCGCCACATGCGAGCGCGCAGGCAATCAATGTTCTTTTCAAGGCAATACCCCTTGGGCTTGAAGAAGTCGAGACTGCGCCAGGGCGTGGGCTGTCTCTTGACGTTTGAACCTGGCCAGCGCTTCATGCAAGGCAGCGCGGGCACGCATCAGGGTGGGCAGATCGGACTCACCCAACTCGAAAGACCGTTGCGCCAAGCGCAGGTTGTCCGTGGTCAAGGCTTGACGCTCTTGCGCCATGGCCAACTGCTGCTGGGCCAGGTCCAACTCGCTTTGCGCTCTGAGCACCTCTTGCTGCGTGCGGGTTTGAGCCAGGGTCAACTCCGCTTCGGCTTGAAGCTGTTCAGCACTTGCGGCAGCACTGTTTTGACGCACCCGAGCGCCCGAAGAGAGCGGAACAGTCAGCTTCAAGCCGACAGCTTGGTCATATGGCGTTAGGCCGTCGCTTCGCTGGCTCGACCACCTCACAGCCAACTCGGGCGACTCGCGCTGGCTGGCATCTACCAGCGCTACGCGGCACTGGGCCACCTCGGCGATCGCTTGCAAGTCACGCAGTTGGGGATGTGTCCTCACCATGTGCTCCGGCCGTGCTGGCTCGGCTGGCAGCACGGCCGGTGCATCGATACCCATGAGTGCACGGTAAGCCTGCATTGCCTGCAGCAATCCACTGTCTGCGTCAAGCACCTCTGCTTGAGCCGCCAGTCGCTCTGTCATGGCCAGATTTGCATCCGAACGGGCCAGGTCCCCAGCCTTGAATCGACGCAATACGCCCCCCTCCAACTCCCACGCCGTGTCCAGTCTGTGATGCGCCAAAGCAGCGGCATCGCGTGCTGCGGCCACCCTCCACCAAGCTTCGCGCACTTCAGCAGCCAGTTGCAGTTTCAGACTCTCGCTCCTCGCGTCCAATTCGATCGCAATTTTCTCTGCCAAACATTCCCGCGCATGCCGTTGCCCTGGCAACCAAAGAGGCGTGGCCACCTCCACCTCCCACTCCCTGCGTCCCGTGTTCTGATTGAGCCGATCGTTCAGGTGGCTGAGTGACACGGATGCGGGCCCCGGTGTCAAACCACGGGCGATCTCCAAACCCGCTTGCGCCTCAGCTTGTTTGGCGCTCAAGGCAAGTGCCTGAGGTGAACGCGCCCAGGCCGCATCCAGCGCTTGATTCAAAGTCTGGGCCACCACGTTGTGCCCTATGGCTCCCCCCATCAGCAAACCCACCACCCAGGCGGCTTGGGCATGTCTACGCGTTCTCTGCATGTCAGGGTCTTCCACAGTTCCCGTTTTGGAATGCAAGCGATCATGCGCAGGCCCACCCAACAATCCAATTACCATTTCATGACAATGTTGTAATTTTTCGATCATCCTGCGGAAATCTGCCCTTCGATACATTACAACGGTCGCCTTGGTGACCAGTGTGTTGTGGATAGGAGATCCCAGTGAAATTGCTCGTCGTCGAGGATGAAAGCAAAACAGCCGACTACCTTCGGCAAGGTCTGATGGAAGCCGGGTTCAAGGTGGATCTGGCACGCACTGGACTGGATGGTCATCACCTGGTCATGACCGAGCCCTATGACCTGATCGTGCTTGACGTGATGCTGCCCGATGTGGATGGCTGGCGCATCATGCAATCGCTGCGCGAGGCGGGCAAACACACACCAACTCTTTTTCTGACCGCTCGAGATAGTGTGGAGGACCGAGTGAAGGGTCTGGAGTTGGGGGCTGACGACTACCTAGTCAAACCCTTTGCCTTTGCCGAGTTGCTGGCACGTGTACGCACCTTAATGCGCCGTGGCAGTACGCCCATGCTCACGGATCGCCTGCAAGTTGCCGACTTGGTCCTAGACCTGGCCAGACGTCGCGCGATGCGTGCCGGTGCGCGAATCAACCTCACGAGTAAGGAATTCTCGCTACTTGAGTTGCTAGTTCGGCGACAAGGCGAAGTCCTGCCGCGCTCCCTGATTGCATCCCAGGTCTGGGACATGAACTTTGAAAGCGACACCAATGTCATCGACGTGGCAATTCGCCGCCTGCGCGCCAAGATCGATGACGACTTTGAGCCAAAGCTGATCCACACCGTGCGTGGCATGGGCTATAGCCTGGAAGCACCCGATGAGGTCTGATCTCGCTGGACTGCTTCCCTCATCCCTTGCCTTTCGCTTGACTGCGTCTATTGGCATCGCGGTCACAGTGGTGTTTTGGCTACTGGGTTGGGGCATTCAACACATGGTCGAACAAGGACTCAAACGGCAACAAGTACAAGAACTTTGTGCAGACCTCACTCAGGGACAGGCCGATGATGTCTGACGTTTTACAGCGTCGGCCGGCATCGCTGGCCCTGCGCTTGACCGTGTCCATCGGCATCGCGATCACACTGGTGTTTTGGGCCCTGGGCTGGATCATCCAGAACTCAATCGAACAGCACTTCATGCAGCAGGACGTGGAAGAGCTGGAGGTGGTGGCGCATTCTGTTGAACGGGTGCTGACCAGCATGCCCGACGCTGCGCCCGAGCAGGACATCGCCCGTCGGCTGGCAGGTGCCGTCAGTGGTCACCACGGCATGTACTACCTCGTGGCCGATGGCACCGGCCGCACCTTGTTTGCCACACCGGGTCCTAAAATGGAAGCCCTGGCACAAACGCAGCCTGCGGCCTCTGGCGTGGATGCTGACAAGCTGCATGTCTGGCAGGAGCAGGATCAGTCCTACCGTGGCACCGTGGTGCGTACGGATGCCGAGCAAGGCGCCACGCAGCCTTACACCATCGTCGTGGCGACGGCCACCGGCTTTCACGATCATTTTCTGGTGAGTTTTCGGCGTACGGTCTGGGCTGCCATGGCCGCGGCGGGCCTGTTTGCCATTGCAGCAACCTGGCTGGCGGTGTACCGGGGGCATGCACCGCTGCGCGACATGAGTGACCGCATTCGCGGCATCTCTGCCGACCAGCTTCACCTGAGGCTTGACCCTAAGGAGGTACCTATTGAGTTATCAGGTCTGGCTGCATCCTTCAATTCGATGCTGGAACATATCGAACAAGACTTCAAGCGCCTGAGCAATTTCTCGGCGGACATCGCCCACGAGCTGCGCACCCCCGTCACTAACCTGACCACACAAACCCAGGTCTTGCTGTCACAAACTCGCGGCGCGGATACCTACCGCGAAGTGCTTTACTCGAACTTGGAAGAGTATGACCGCATGGCCAAGATGATCCGCGACATGCTCTACCTGGCACA
>JACPOH010000356.1 GCA_016185075.1 Aquabacterium sp.
GCATGCGCATGCCCTGGGAGGGCGTGCGTGAGGCAACAGCCTGGCTGCGCTCCAGCGCGTCTTCAGGGCTTGGCCAGCGCCTGGCGTCGTTTCCATTCCTCTTTCGCTTGTTCGGCCTTGTCTTCCAGCGACAGCTTGGGGTCCACCTGTTTGCGCATCAGCGCCAGCAGCTCTTGCGAGGTTTTTTCTTCTTCGCCGAACAGGGCCTCGGCGCGCTCGGGGCCGAAGTACTGTTGACGCAAGTCGTGCAGGCCCTTGAGTTGCTGCGTGGCTTCTTCCAGCGTGCCGTTGCTCAAGCCCGGTGGATAGGTTTGTGCCACGGCCTGGGCGTACTGGCTGTACTGCTGATAGAGCGCCTTGAGGTCGCGCTGTGCCTGAGCGGGCAGCGTGCTTGACAGGGTGTCGAGCCTGGCCAAAGCCTCTTCACGCGGGAAGAGCGCGTGAATGCGTTCGACGTCCTGCCGCGTCTGCTGGTCCATGACCAGCGTGCCTTGGCTGCTTGCATGGAAGGTGGGCAGGATCATGGTGTCCAGTGGGGAGGCAGGCTTGCGGGCGTGCGCGGACGAGGAGTCCTGAGCGGCCGATGCTGCCCCGCTGGCCGCGCCGCCCATCTGGCCTGCTGTGTGGCCTGCAGTGTGGCCCGATGAGGCGCTGCCCTGCTGGAACCAGGCGGCCACCCCGTCGCGATGCAGCCCGGCATCGGGCGTGCCGGGTTGTGGGCTCCAGGCCCACCAGCCCAGCCCCACCAGCCCAAGCAGGGCTGCGGCCACACCGGTGATCAGGCGCATCAGAACGGGCCGTTGGACGAGAAGCTGGACAAGGCGGCGTCGTTGCCGTTGAGGAAGGTGCTGTAGCGCGTGTCACCATCGGCGAAGCGCTTCATCCACGAGATGTTGGTGTAGCTGGCGGGCTCGCTGGCTTTGGTGGGGAAGAAGTGGTCGGCGCCATTGATCACGGCCAGCAGCTTGGGCGTGCTGGCGGGGATGGCGTCATAGAACTTTTGCGAGTGGCTGGCCACAGGCGCGACGGTGTCTGATGAGCCACCGACGATGGCGGCTGGCACCTTGTTGACCTTCATCTTGGTGGTGGAGGTGTCCCACGGAGCGAAGGCCACGGCGGCCACCAGGCCCGGTGTGACGCCCGCGGCCTCCAGCGTGCCGCCGCCGCCCATGGACCATCCCGAGACCGCCTGGCGGGTGGTGTCGATCTTGCCGACCACGGCGCCGGTGTTGAGTTCACTCACGGTCTTGAGCGCGGCCAGCAGTTGCGTGGCGCGGCTGGAGGGGAAGTCCAGCAGGGTGTTGGTGGAAATGGCGACCACCACGAAGCCATGCGTGGCCAGGCGCTTGGCCATGCCGGCCATGGTGCTTTGCGCAGACACGAAGCCCGGGCAGATGGCCACCAGCGCGTACTTGCCTGCGGCGGTGGGCATGTAGATGGTGCCTGCGCCAAAGCCGTTGCCAGCCACGGCTTGCGAGGTGATGGCGTAGGGGCCATCGGCCTTGATGGCATCCAGCGTGGGTGAGGGGCCGTTTTGCGCGGCATGCGCGGCTGTCGAGCCCAGCGTCAGGAGGCTCAGCGCCAATGCGCCAAGTGTGTGTTTGATCGTGAACATGCTGTCATCCTTTCGGTGTGCGGTTGAGGGAGATCGCCGACCCTGAATCAACCGTGCAAAGCGTTGACGCATCGTTCCGGCACGCCGTGGATCATTCTTCACTTTGGGCGCTGGTGGTTTGGTTTGCCGCGCCAAACACGGGTATCTCCTGCTGGGAATGTCGATATAGACCGATCGGGTTGGGGTGAAGCTGCGACGCCTTTTGCGGGCTCAGTTTTCGGTGGGCATCGTGCATTCCTGATCGGCCGCATTGAGCTTGCAACGGATGCGTTTGAGCAGCTTGAGACCCTGCTTGTTGTAGATGCCTTGTTCGGCCAGTTCGACCCGTGTCTGCCTGAGGAACTCGGCGTACTTGGGGGTGTTCTCCGCAGAAAGGTCCATCCAGACCTGGGCTGGCAGGTCCACCTCGGCCTTGTTGATGCGGGCCAGCACGTCATCAAAATGCTGGAACCAGTAGCGACGCGAGGCGTCGGCAAAGGCGGGCGCACAACCCGTCACCGCGGACGTCACCAACTTTGCCAACAAGTTCAACAACGGCATGGCCGACATGGCCGCCGCACCGGCGATTGCCTTCAAGCCGCTGGAACTGCTCAAGGGCATGGGGCCACAAGGTGCC
>JACPOH010000357.1 GCA_016185075.1 Aquabacterium sp.
CCGCCGTCGCGCAGCAGCACGGCCGGGGTTTCCATCAGCATGGCTTGCAGTTGCCGAGCGATCGCGGCGTCAGGTTGCAAGGCCGTGTGCAACTGGGCCAGCAAGGGCGCGGCCTCGGGCACGCGCTCGCGCAGTGCCGGCAAGCCGAGCAAGGTATCGCGCAGGCCGGCCAGCTCGCGCGGACGCACCTGGCGCAGGGCCACGCGGGCGGTGATGCGCTCCACATCGCTCATCTGGCGCAGGGCTTCGCGCAGCGACTCATGGCCCTGCTCCATGGCAGGTGGGGCCAACAGGCAGGCGATGGCGTCATGCCGGGCACGGGCCGTGGCGCGGTCACGCAGCGGTTGCGTGAGCCACTGGCGCAAGGCGCGGCTGCCCATGCCGGTGCGGCAGGTATCGAGCAGGGACAAGAGCGTGGGCGCATCTTCACCGCGCAGTGTCTGGGTCAACTCCAGATTGCGCAGCGTGGCCGGTGGCAGATCCAACAACTCGCTGGTGCGGGGCACATCGAGCGAGGCCACGTGCGACAGCGCCCTGCCCTGTGTGTGCTCGGCAAAGCTCAGGAGCGCCGCAGCGGCGGCATGCGCCAGGCTGAGATCTTGCGCGCCATAGCCTTGCAGCGAGCTGACCTGCAGCTGCTCGCACAACTTGCGCAGCCCCAGGCCGGAATCGAACTGCCAGCTGGGGCGGCTGGTCATGGCCACACTTTTGCCGCCTTGCGTCAACAAAGGTTGCAGCGTAGGCGGGATGCGTTCGCGGTCGTACAGAATCTCGGCGGGCTGCAGGCGTGCCAACCAGCCAGCCAGGTCACGTTCGGTGCATTCGGTCAGGCCCAGCCGGCCGCTGGACAAGCCCAGCCAGGCCAAGGCACAAGGCACGGCGTGTTCGGCATGGCGCCCGCGCTTGTCCATCACGACGGCAAGCAGCAGCGCATCGGCACGCTCGCTGAGCAGTTCGGTATCGGTCAGCGTACCGGGCGTGACCACGCGCACCACCTTGCGCTCCACCGGCCCCTTGTTGGCGCCCACCTCGCCCACTTGCTCGGCGATGGCCACGGACTCGCCCAGCCTGATCAGCTTGGCCAGATAGGTTTCCACCGCATGCACCGGCACACCGGCCATCACCACGGGCTCGCCTGCCGACTGGCCGCGTACCGTCAGGGTGATGTCGATCAGGCGGTTGGCCTTGCGCGCGTCGTCGAAGAAGAGTTCGTAGAAATCCCCCATGCGGTAGAACACGAGGGTGTCGGGATGTTCGGCCTTGATGCGCAGGTACTGCTGCATCATCGGCGTGTGCGCGCTGAAGTCCATGACAGGGACAAAAGGTGTTGGAGGTGGCTGGCGTCAATGAAGAGGCGCCAGCATAACGCGTGAGCTACGCACAGTCGCCGCCATCCCGACGCCGACCGTGACCAGAGGGATCAGAACGGCGCGTCGCCCTTGCCTTCGCGAACCTCGGCGGCCTTGGCGGCGGCCGTGATGCGCGTGCGCTTCGGTGCAACAGGCTCGGCGGGCGCAGCGGCCTTGGCGGCCTGCGCAGCATCCTCGGCCGCCTGCAGCGACTGGATCAGGGCTTCATCTTCCGGATCGCTTTCGCCCTCGTCGTCACCCTCTGCGCCTTCGGCTTGCGCACCGGCATCGGCGATCACGCGGCTGTAGGGCGCCAGGGTCTTGACCATCTGGCCGTAGATGCGTGGCGTGCCGGCCAGGATCTCGCGCTGGTACAGGAAGTCGGGCTCGCCCGTGAAGTTACCCACCAGGCCACCAGCCTCGGTGATCATCAGCGAGCCGGCGGCCACGTCCCAGGGGCTCAGGCCGGTTTCAAAGAAGGCGTCATAAAAGCCCGCTGCCACGTAGCAAAGATCCAGCGAGGCGGCACCCGGGCGGCGCACGCCGGCGCACTGCACCATCACCTCTTCGAACATCTTCATGTAGCGCTGGAAGTTGTCGCCCTTGCGGAAAGGGAAACCGGTACCGATCAGGGACTCGAGCATGCGCGTGCGCTTGGAGACGCGGATGCGGCGGTCGTTCATGTAGGCGCCCTTGCCCTTGGATGCGTAGAACAGGTCGTTGCGGCAGGGGTCATACACCACGGCCTGCTGCACCTGACCACGGAAAGCCAGTGCGATGGAAACCGCGTACACGGGGAAACCGTGGATGAAGTTGGTGGTGCCGTCCAGCGGATCGATGATCCAGACGTACTCGCTGTGCCTGGCGCCGTGCTCGCGCCCCGATTCTTCTGCCAGGATGCCGTGGCCCGGATAGGCCTCGAGGATCGTGGCGATGATCGCGTCTTCTGCTGCCTTGTCCACCTCGGTCACGAAGTCGTTGTGCGACTTGGCGGTCACTGTCAGCCGCTCGATGTCGAGCGAGGCCCGGTTGATGATCGCCCCGGCTGCACGGGCAGCTTTGATGGCGATGTTGAGCATGGGATGCAGGGCTTGAGACATGGGTAGACCTTGGAAACCTGGAAAACCACCACGACAAGGCAAGCGGCGAAGAGCGTGATCGACGTGACGCGCACAGGCTGCCTTCATGGACTTGCGAAGGGCAGCAACAGCGCGAGACGACAAACCATGGCAAAGCATGGCGATCGATGGCAAACAACACCAGCCAGACAGCGTCGAGGCAGGGGGATGGGGCGCAGCGGTGATCAAAGAACGAGCGAGAATCGAGGATTGTATAGAAGTCGGCTGATTTTTGCATCCCCTTTTTCAGCGATTTCGATGAGAATCAAGGGCTTATCGCATGTTTGTGCGATATCTCCTGAAGATTTCCACGCCATGCAAGCCTCATCCCCTCATGCCCCGCTCGGGCATTCCGGCCATCGCGACCCCACGCGGTTCATCCTGATCGGCACCAGCCACCCAGGCAATGTGGGGGCCACGGCGCGGGCCATGAAGGTCATGGGCTTTTCCGACCTGGTGCTGGTGCGCCCCCGTTTTGACGATGTGCTGATCCAGGAAGAGACCGTGGCCATGGCCAGCGGCGCGGCCGACATCCTGGTGCGTGCCCGTGTGGTGGACACCCTGGCCGAGGCACTGGACGGCATCAGCTACGCCATCGGCACCGCCATGACGCCGCGCGACTTCGGCCCCCCCACCATCACGCCCCGCGATGGCCTGGCCAAGCTGGCCGCAGCCACACCCATGCCCCGCGTCGGCTTCGTGTTCGGCAGCGAGCGCTACGGCATGGCCAATGAAGACGTGTACCGCTGCAACGCGGTCGTCAGCATCCCGACCAACCCGGATTACGGCTCGCTCAACCTGTCGCAGGCGGTGCAGGTGCTGGCCTATGAATGGCGCCAGGCCCTGGGCAGCTTTGCGGTGGAGGCCCGCACACCCGATATTGGACTGGCCAGCGGCGAGGCCGTGCAAGGCGCGTTGGCCCACTGGGAACAAGCGCTGGTCAAATTGGGCTTCCTGGACCCGGCCGCGCCCAAGAAGCTCATGCCCCGACTCAACCAGTTGCTCAACCGGGCCGAGTTGCGCCAGGAAGAGATTCACATCCTGCGGGGCATTGCCAAGGCCATCATCGACAAGTCGTGAGTCAGCCCGACACGGCCTTAACACGTTATGCCCGCCACCGCTGGCCAGTCTGGTTTTTGAAGGGCCCGGTAAACTCGGCCTCCTGTATCTGAAATCCGCATAAGCCCATTCATGTTCTTCGCCCGACTGCGAGAAGACATCGCCTGCATCCTGGAACGCGACCCTGCGGCCCGCACCGCCTGGGAAGTGCTGACCTGTTACCCGGGTCTGCACGCCCTGGCCATGCACCGTCTCGCCCACCGGTGCTGGACGCACGGCTTCAAGTGGCTGGGCCGCTGGATCTCGCACTGGAGCCGCTTTTTC
>JACPOH010000248.1 GCA_016185075.1 Aquabacterium sp.
GCGGGTGTTTACACCGTTGCAGGCCAGGTCTTTGCCAAGCCAGGGCGTTACACGCTGACGGTGTCGGTGCAGACCGACGACGGGGCTGATTTGCTCGAAGCTTCGCTGCAATACGAGGCGCCAAAGGCTTCGGCATCTACTTCTTCGCCTGAATCGGCCCCTGTCTGGCGCAAGTTGGGAGGCTGGGCCGCCGGTTTGGCCCTGGTGCTGATCATCGCCGGATGGGCATGGCGCCGCCGCCCAGGCACCTCACCGATTGAAGGCTGAGCTTATGAAGATATCTTTCACTCAAGCTGCACTGGCCATCATGGTCGCCGCGGTGCTTTCGCCGATCGCACACGCCCATGGCGACGAAGACCACGGGGATGCCAAGCCCAAGGCCGTTGCCGTCGTTGGCGTGGTGTCGTCATCGGATGTCAGCGCACCTCAGCGCCAGCCTGATGGGAGCCTGTGGGTGCCCAAGGCTGTGCAGCATCGATTGGGCATCCAGACGCTGCTGGCGCAGGTTCAAAGCCATGCCGTGGCCGTTGAGTTGAACGGCCGCGTGCTGGCTGACCCGAATGCGGGCGGCCGTGTCCAGGCCACACAAGGTGGTCGCATCGAGCCCGGTCCTCAGGGCTTGCCGGTGTTGGGCCAATCTGTGGTCAAAGGTCAGGTGCTCGCGTTTTTGCGTCCCGCCACCAGCAGTCTGGACCGGGGCAATCAGCAGTCCGCGCTGGCCGATTTGGAGGCGCAATACGCTGTGGCCGAGCGCAAGCTGGCCCGCTACGAACAACTGGAGGGCGCGGTGCCACAAAAGGACATCGAGGCCGCCAGGTATGAGCGCGATGCCCTCAAGAAGCGCCGCGCCGCCATCGGTGCCAGCGTGAGTGCCCCGGAGGCATTGTTGTCGCCCGTCAGTGGCACGGTGGTGTCATCCAGCGTGGTCATCGGCCAGGTGGTGGACGCCAAGGACGTGCTGTTTGAGGTGGTCAACCCCACACGCCTGGTGGTCGAGGCCTTGGCCTACGACGCGGCGCTCACCCAAGGGCTGAGCCAGGCCAGTGCCGCCATCCCTGGCGGGACGCTGGCCTTGCAGTTCATGGGCGGCGGGCGCCAGTTGCGCGATCAGGCCATGCCTTTGCTGTTTCGCGTGACCCAGGCCGATGCGCCCGTGGCCATCGGGCAGACGCTCAAGGTGACCGCCAAGACCGCACGGGCCGTGCAAGGCGTGGCCGTGCCGCAAGCCGCACTGAGCCGCAACGCTGCGGGTGACACGGTGGTCTGGCTGCACCAGACGCCTGAGCGCTTTGCCCCCAAGGTTGTGCGCACCCAGCCGCTGGATGCCCGCACCGTGGTGGTGACTTCGGGCCTGGGTGAGCACGATCGCATCGTGACCCAAGGTGCCAGCTTGCTGGCCCAAGTGCGCTGAGCGTCAACACACCAAGGGAACACCGTGTTCGATTTCCTCATTCACAGCAGCCTCAAGCAGCGGCTGATCGTTCTGGTCGTCTCCATGCTCCTGGTGCTCTACGGGGTGCTGACCGTGCGTCAGATGCCCGTGGATGTTTTCCCGGACCTGAACAAACCCACCGTCACCCTGATGACCGAAGCCGGTGGCATGGCCCCTGAAGAGGTCGAGCAGTTGGTGACCTTGCCGGTCGAGTCCAGCATGAACGGCATGCCTGGGGTGACCCGGGTGCGTTCGGTCTCGGGCATTGGCCTGTCCGTGGTCAACGTCGAGTTCGACTGGGGCACCGACATCTACCGCAATCGCCAGCAGGTCAGCGAGCGGCTGAACCTGGTGCGTGACCAGTTGCCACCCGGCATCGTGCCGCAGTTGGGCCCGATCTCTTCCATCATGGGCGAGATCATGCTGATCGCCTTGCCCGCCGACCCGGCGCAAGTGAGCCCCATGCAGGTGCGCGAATACGCTGACTGGGTGATGCGGCCCCGCTTGCTGACCATCCCTGGCGTGGCACAGGTCATCCCGATCGGTGGCGAGGTGCGTCAGTACCGGGTCGAGCTCAAGCCCGAGCAATTGATGGCCCTGGGCGTGGAGCGAGAAAAGCTGGCCACGGCCTTGCAGGACTTCGGCGCCAACACCAGTGGCGGCTTTCTGGAAGCCAACGGCCGCGAGTACCTGATCCGCCAGATCGGGCGAACCAGCCGCATCGAGGACCTGCAAAACCTGGTGGTGACAGTGCGCAACGGGCAGCCCATCCTGCTCAAACAACTGGCGGACGTCAAAGTGGCTGCGGCCACCAAGCGAGGCGATGCCAGCTACAACGGCAAGCCCGCCGTCATTCTTTCCGTGCAGAAACAGCCCAGTGCCGACAGTGTGACCGTCACCCGGGCGGTGGAACAGGCCATGGGCGACCTGGCCAAGGCGCGCCCGCATGGGTTGGCTGCACCGCAGTTCCTGTTCAAGCAGGCGGACTTCATCGAGCACTCGGTGAACAACGTCGAAGAGGCCTTGCGCGATGGCGCCATCCTGGTGGCCGTTGTGCTGTTCCTCTTCCTGCTCAATGTGCGCACCACGGTGATCTCGCTGATGGCCATCCCGCTGTCTCTGCTGGTGACCGCGCTGGTGTTCCACTACATGGGCCTGTCGATCAACACCATGACCCTGGGTGGGCTGGCCATTGCGATTGGCGAGCTGGTGGACGACGCCGTGGTGGGCGTGGAGAACGTGCTGCGCCGCTTGCGGCTCAACCAGGCCTTGCCCACACCGCGCCCGGTGATCGAGGTCATCGCACATGCCACGCTGGAGGTGCGCTCGGCCATCGTGTACGCCACGCTGATCATCGTGCTGGTGTTCGTGCCGCTATTCGTTTTGCCTGGTATCGAAGGCCGGTTGTTCACGCCGCTGGGCATGGCCTACATCGTGTCCATCCTGGCCAGCATGATTGTGTCGGTCACGCTCACGCCCGTGATGGCTTACTACCTCTTGCCCAAGCTCAAGCTGGAGGGCCATGGCGACAGCCCCTTGGTGCGCTGGCTCAAGCGCGGCGACACCCGCTTGCTGAACTGGTCCTTTCAGCACAGCCGCGTGCTGCTGTCGATCGCGGCTGTGGCTGTGGTGCTGGCAGGCGCGTCCATGGCCTGGATGCCGCGTGCCTTCCTGCCCCCGTTCAACGAGGGCACACTCACCGTCAGTTTGCTGCTTAACCCGGGCACCTCGTTGGCCGAGTCCAATCGCATTGGCACCATGGCCGAGCAGATCATGGCCGGCGTGCCGGAAGTGACACAGGTAGGCCGCCGCACAGGCCGAGCGGAGTTGGACGAGCACGCTGAAGGGGTGCACTCCTCCGAGATGGATGTGGACCTCAAGCCTTCAGCCCGTTCGCGGGAAGAAATCATCGCGGACCTGCGCACCCGCCTGGCGGTGTTACCCGCCGTCAGTAACGTGGGGCAACCCATCTCCCATCGCCTGGACCACCTCCTGTCCGGCGTGCGCGCCCAGATTGCGCTGAAGATCTATGGTGATGACTTGTACACCTTGCGTGGCCTGGCGGGTGACATGCAGTCCCGGCTCAGTCGCATCCCAGGCATTACCGACCTGCAGATCGAAAAGCAGGTGCTGATCCCTCAGGTCAAGATTCGCATCGACTACGACCAGGCCGCGCGGCTGGGGGTGGCACCGGGTACCTTGCTGCGGTCCCTGCAGGAGATGATCGAGGGTGAGCGAATCACCCAGGTCGTGGAGGGCAACCGGCGCTTTGACCTGCTGGTGCGCTTGCCCGACAGCCAGCGCGGTGCGACCGACCTGGCCAACTCGCTGATCGAGACGCCCACCGGCCGGGTGCCACTGTCCCAACTGGCGCAGATCGAGGACGCCGACGGCCCCAACCAGATCAGCCGCGAGAACGCTCGCCGCCGCATCGTCATCTCGGCCAACACCGATGGCCGTGACTTGGCCGAGGTGGTCAAGGCCATCCGTGCGGAGATCGCATCCAAGCCTTTGCCTGAAGGCTACTTCACGGCGCTGGAAGGGCAGTTTCAGGCCCAGGAGCAAGCGGCCCAGCTCATGGCGCTGCTGGCAGCCATCTCGCTGGTGCTGATCTTCATTGTGCTGTACAGCCGCTACCGCTCGGTGGTGCTCACGGCCATCATCATTGGCAACATCCCACTGGCCCTGGTGGGCAGCGTGGTGGCTTTGTGGATCTCGGGGCAGGCCCTGTCAGTGGCGGCCCTGGTGGGCTTCATCACGCTGACCGGCATTGCCACACGCAACGGCATCCTCAAGATCAGTCACTACATCAACCTGTGCGCGCTGGAGGGCGAGCAGTTCGGTCAACCCATGATCGTGCGCGGCTCATTGGAGCGCCTCACGCCCGTGTTGATGACAGCCCTGGTGGCGGCGTTCGCGCTGGTGCCGCTGCTGATGTCGGCCAACGC
>JACPOH010000249.1 GCA_016185075.1 Aquabacterium sp.
CCTGCTGGCCATTCTGGGGGCCCGTGCACGCCTGCCCGTGCACGCCACGGTGGCCTGGCTGCTGGCTTGGCCGCTCACCCAGATCGGCCTGCTTCATCAGCCGCTGCACACTTACATCGGCCTGTCTGGCGTGCTGCACGCCGGCTTGAGCGTCGTGGCGCTGCATCACCTCACCCGCCCGATTCAAATGGATCGACATCAAAAAATCCTGGGTTTGATACTCCTGGTGGGTCTGATATTCAAAATAATCATGGAAAACCCCTGGCAATACGCCCTGATTCGCCCCCTCGGCTCGGATATAAATGTGGCCCCCTGGGCGCATTTGAGCGGCGCAGCCGCAGGCGGTGTTGCATATCTATTCACTTCTGTTACCTCGAGGGCACGGAGTGTGAAAAGACTGACACGCAAGCAACGTACACTCATTTGAGCACCCCGAGTAAACCCCCGGGAACTTCAGGGCCGCTACAAGATCATGCATGGGTGCCGAAAACGGCCTGTGCAAAAACCAACCGACACAACCTCATAAGTTCGACCATGCAAACCCGCCTGCAAGCCATTGCCCGTCAACGCTCCATTCGCCTGATGGTGTTGCTGCCCGTCGTCGTTGCTGCCTCTCTGGCTGCCGGCTGTGGCGACAAATCCAAATCCGAAGGCAAGGCCAGCCAGGCCGCCGCGCGTGTCAACGGCGACGAAATCACCGTCCACCAGATCAACCAGCTGCTGGAGCGCCAGCCTGGCCTCAAGCCCGAGCAGGCCGAAGCCGCCAGCCGCCAGGCCCTGGAAGGCCTGATCGATCAACAACTGGCCGTGGCCAAGGCTGAAGAGCAGAAGATCGACCGTGACCCGCAGGTCGTGGCCCTGCTGGACTCCACCCGCCGCAGCATCCTGGCACGCGCCTACCTCGAAAAGGCCTCGGCAGCCGGCGCCGGCACCCCGACCAGCGACGAAGTCCGCAAGTACTTCGACGCCAAGCCCGCCCTGTTCTCGCAACGCAAGGTCTACGCCCTGCAAGAGTTCACCGTTCCGGCCACGCCCGAGCAAACCAGCGCCACCATCGAGAAGCTCAAGGCCACCAAGAACCCCAACGAGTTCGTCGAAGTGCTGAAGAACAGCGGCCTGAAGTTCAGCGCCCAGCAAACCACCCAGGCTGCTGAAGGCCTGCCCCTGGGCATCCTGGAACAACTCGCCAAGGTCAACGATGGCGAAGCCCTGTTCGTGACCGCCAAGGATGGCTTCAAGGCCGTGCTGGTCGTGGCCAGCAAGAGCCAGCCCGTCACCTTCGATCAAGCCAAGCCCGCCATCGAGCAGTACCTGACCGTCGAACGTCGCCGCGAATTCGCCCAGAAGGAACTCAAGAACCTGCGTGCCGCAGCCAAGATCGAATACATCGGCAAGTTTGCCGAGAAGGCCGCTTCTGGCGCAGCTGCTGCCACCGCCAGCGCACCGGACACCATCGCCCAACCGGCACCTGCTTCGGCCCCCGCTGCTGAACCGGCAGCCTCCACCGGTCTGGATGCGGCCGCGCTGAACAAGGGACTTTCTGGATTGAAGTAATCACCTGGCGCCCTCATCATGCACGAACATTCGTTCTTCGGTGTTCGTTCACCAGATGAGGGCGTTTGCAGGGAGCTACGCCGCCCCGTAGGTGGCCAGAAATAGAAAATAGCGAAGTCATCCATCCACCTCGACATGAAGACACTGCGCATTCTCGGTACACGCGGCATTCCCGCGGCCCACGGTGGCTTCGAGACCTTCGCCGAGCACCTGGCGTTGTACCTGCGCGATCGTGGCTGGCGTGTCATCGTTTACTGCCAGGAAGTCGGGCAAGCACCGACGGTTCACGACACGTGGCAGGGCATCGAGCGTGTGCGCATCTCCGTTCCCGGGGACAACTCGCTTTCCACCATGCGGTTTGACTGGCTGTCCATCCTGGACGCGGCCAAACACGATGACCTCTGCCTGACCCTCGGCTACAACACGGCCATCTTCAACGCCGTGCTGCGCCTCAAAGGCATCCCCAACATCTTCAACATGGACGGCATCGAGTGGATCCGTGCCAAGTGGAGCAAACCGGCCAAGACCTGGTTCTGGATGAACGACTGGTTTGGCTGCTGGCTGGGCAACCACCTGATCGCCGACAACCCTGCCATCAAGACGCACCTGATGACACGGGTGCCTGCCGACAAGATCACC
>JACPOH010000250.1 GCA_016185075.1 Aquabacterium sp.
AAGCCTGAAGACCTGCGCACCGCCGACCGCATGGGTTATGAGGTCCAGGATGTCCGGATCACGGCCAGCGGCCTGGCCATTCACCTGGTGCCACGTCGTTGAGCCAGGACTGAAGTAGCGCGCGTACCGGCCGATAACACCGGGATCGTACGTAGCGCAATGAAGTACCCATGGCCGGACCGTTCACACTGAAAAGAAAATTTGTCGCGGGCTTGTGCACCGTGGTGGCCGTCTCCCTGCTGGTGTTGCTGGGGGTGCGGCTGCTGGGCAAGAGTGCCCGTTTCCACTACCTGGAGCGCCAGCACCTGGCGCTGGTGATGCGCATGTCGCATGCGCTGCAGCTCACCGCGGCAGCGCCGCAAGCCAGTACGCTCACGCGCGAGTCACTGTTGCAGACCATCGGCGAAGCGCGCGCGATCGCCGCCCATGTGGACGTGGAGCTGTTCACGGTCGAACAATGGGCCTTCCGGCTGATCGGCTTCGGCCCCGTGATCGACCTGCCGCACAAGGACATGGCCGACCTCGACCACATGCGCAGCATCGTTGAAGCGGGCAGCGGCCCGATCACGCCCGAGCTGGTCCAGCAGCTGCAGCCCGACATGGAACAGGTGATGGGCAACTCCAACCAGTTTGGCCCCATGGTGGAGGAAGCCGTCGAGGTCATCAAGGTGATCGTGGTGGTGGTGAACCTGCTGGGCATCGGGGCACTCTGTGCCAGCTTCTGGCTGATCCGCCAGGCCACGCTCAAGCCGCTGGAAACAGCCCTGCAAACCGCCCAGCGCATCCAGAGCGGGGATCTGGCCAGCCCGGTGCCTGTGCACGCGCAAGATGAAATGGGCCAGCTGATGCAGGCCCTGGCCGACATGAAGGACAGCCTGGCCCGCGTGGTCGGTGATGTGCGCCAGCGTTCACAGAATGTGGCCCACGCAATGGACGAAGTCGCCCACGGCCATGGCGACCTGTCGCACCGCACCGAGGAACAGGCCTCCACCATCCAGCAGACGGCCTCCAGCGTGGTGCAGTTGACCGCGTCCGTGCAGCAAAGCGTGGTGCATGCCCAGACCGCCGACCAGCAGGCCTCGTCGGCTGCGCAGATCGCCACGCAAGGCGGGCAGACCGTGGACGAGGTGGTGGCCAGCATGTCGCAGATCCTGGCCTCGTCCAAGAAGATCTCGGACATCACCAGCGTGATCGACGGCATCGCCTTCCAGACCAACATCCTGGCGCTCAACGCGGCCGTGGAAGCCGCCCGTGCCGGTGAGCAGGGCCGCGGCTTTGCCGTGGTGGCCGGCGAGGTGCGCAGCCTGGCGCAACGCAGCGCCTCGGCAGCCAAGGAAATCGCGGCCCTCATCCGCGCCTCGGTGGAGCAAGTGGAATCGGGCTCGCACCTGGTCACGCAGGCCGGGCAGACCATGAGTGAGGTGGTCTCGGCCGTGCGCCAGGTCTCGGGCCTGATCTCCGAAGTCAGCAGCTCGCTGGGTGAACAGGCCGCGGGCATCAGCCTGATCGACCAGGCCATGAGCCAGCTCGACCAGACCACGCAGCAGAACGCCGCGCTGGCCGAGCAGTCGGCTGCTGCGGTGGACGCGGTGCGCCAGGAAACCAGCTCGCTGGTGCAGACGGTGGGGCAGTTCCGGCTGACCTGATGCCGCGCGAGGGTGCAGGCGGGGCTGGCCAGGCGA
>JACPOH010000235.1 GCA_016185075.1 Aquabacterium sp.
GGACACCCGGTGGCGTGCTGAACCTGGGCAAGAACTGGTCGACGACCGCCCTGGCCGACTCGGACCCCTGGCACCCTGTTCCCGGCACCGTCACGGGCTGGGCCAACATGATCAAGGGCAGCACCGCCCCGATGGACGCCAACACCTTCATTCCCCTGAGTGGCTCGGCCATCGTCGACAAGGGCCAGGCCGCATTGGCCGCCGTGACCTCCTTCCCTGTGCAATATCAGTTTGACATGGCCACCTTCAGCGGCAAGACCAGGCCGCAGTTCGGCACGGCCTCCGACATTGGTGCCGTTGAACGACTGAGCAACTGACCCTGCAGGCTGTTCGCCTGCTGACGGCGAGCCCCCAAGCAAGATGCCGCGCTGCTGCGCGGCATTTTTTTTTGCCGTCAGGCCAACCCCTGCACGCCCCCCCACGGTTGTGCAACAAGACATCTCAAACCGCCCAGCCAGATACCTGCCCCCGCGCCCCATGTGATTCTTGAAGCGCTCATGTTTCGTGAATCAGGTCACGTATTTAAATTCCCCATACTGGTTGGCACAATATATACCCCAATTAAACGTGGGAAATTCACACCCCATTCGCAGCTCAAAAACGCACAACGACCTTACAGGGCGTTACAGAAAGCCACCGGACGTCACCGCTTGGCAATCTATCTGTACAGGCCATGCCGATATACTGGCTACACAGTGATGACGCAACAAAGCCTGGTCACCGAAGCACCCGAATCCGCCGTTTTCCGAACCGAGCCACAGAGAATCATGCAGTACCGTTCTCCAAAAACGCAGCTGACCCACGAACAGCATGCTGGCTCCCACGCTCGCGGGTTGAAGACTCCCCTTCACAGGCACCCCGCATTCACGGGGCGTGAAATCAGGACAAAACAATCCTGAATGCCCGAATTTCACGCAGTTTCATTTACGCCAAATCCGCAGATTCAATAAGCCAATATCCGTACGGTAATTGGCGAATATTGATATCACTCCCAGCGTGCATGCGCCAATGCTGAGAAAGTTGAATATGTCCAAGTCGTCCAACATCATTTCTCGCCAGCCCACTGCCAGCCACGTCAATGGCGCACTGAGTGGTTCGGTCACGGCCAGCCCCTACGCCTTCAATGTGGACACCTCGGCCCTGGCCAACGGCTCCGCGACCTTGACAGCCATCGCGTACGACAAGGCCGGCAACAAGGCCAGCTCCTCACCCGTTGCCGTGACGGTGTCCAACACCACCACGACCACCACCAGCGGTGGCACGACGACCAGCGGCACCACGACGACGACAACCACGGACCCAACGGGCACCACCACCACGAGCGGCACGACCACCACCACGACGTCGACCACCAGCACGAGCAGCACGACGACGGCCACCACGACCTCGACCGTGAGCGCATGCCTGCCCTCCGGTGTGGGTACGGACTACCAGGTGGGCCCCGGCACCGGTCAACTGGCCTCTCTGGCCCAGGTCCCCTGGGACAAACTGGTGGCCGGTGACACCGTGCGCATCTTCTACAGCGACACGCCCTACCGCGGCAAGTTCATGATCTCCGGCAACGGCACGGCTGCGGCGCCGATCCGCGTGTGTGGCGTCAAGAGCGCCACCGGCCAGCGCCCCATCATCGACGGCCAGAACGCCGTTTCGCGCCTGGGGCTGGCGTACGGCAACATCCTGCACGAAACCCGCTCCATCATCGTCGTCAAGCCGCTGTCTACCGCGGCCTGGACGGCCTTTCCCAGCTACATCCAGATCGATGGCCTGGAGTTGCGTGGTGCCACACCGGCCAACACCTTCACGGACTCCACCGGCACCGTGCGCCCGTATGAAACGTTTGGCGCCTGCATCTGGCTGGACCGCGGCCAGAACGTCACCATCGCCGACAACGTGATCCATGACTGCACCAACGGCGTCTACAGCAAGTCCACCAATGACGGCGACTTCGCGGTCACCAAGAACATCCTGCTGTCGGGCAACTACATCTATGGCAACGGCGTGGTTGGCGACGAGCACGAGCACAACGTCTACATGGAAAGCGTGAACATCACCTACGAGTTCAACCGCTTCGAGCCGCTGCGTGCCGGCGCCCTGGGCAATGCCATCAAGGACCGCTCGGCCGGCACCGTGGTGCGCTACAACTACATCAACGGTGGCGCCCACTCGATCGACCTGGTTGAGGCCGAAGACTTCTACACCATCGCCTCGACCTACGCCTCCTACCGCAGCAGCTTCGTCTACGGCAACATCATCGTGAAGGACGGCTCGACCGGCAGCGTGATCCACTACGGTGGTGACCACTACTACTCGACGCCTGGCTCCACATGGGGCGAACCCATCTTCCGCGCCGGCACCCTGTACTTCTACAGCAACACGCTCAACATCTCCGGCACCAGCGCTCAGGTGTTCCAACTGTCGACAACCCTGGAATCGGCCCAGGTCTGGAACAACGTGTTCAACTTCGCGTCGACCGTGAGCTACCCCAGCCTGCGCGCCACCACCGACCTGAACACCACCTACTGGACGGCGGGCGGCGTGCTGACGCTGGGCAAGAACTGGACAACCACCGCCCTGGCTGACTCTGATCCCTACCACCCCGTACCCGGCACCGTGGCCGGCTGGGCCAACCTGATCAAGGGTACGTCGCTGCCGACCGACACCAGCACCTACACCCCGCTGAGCGGCTCGGCCATCGTGAACACCGCCCAGGCCGACCTGAGTGCCGTGGCCGCCTACCCGGTGCTGTTCCAATACGACCTTGGCACCTTCGGCGGCAAGGCCCGTACCGTGTATGGCACAGCTGCAGACATCGGTGCCGTCGAGCGGATGAGCAACTGATCGGGCGGTGTCGGCCCCTCACCATGCCGCGCTCTGCGCGGCATTTTTCTTTGGTCGTATCATCGAACGGCGTTCAGCCATTGCCCATCGCCCGACCATGCCCTCGCACCACCCGGCACCGCCACGCTCGCGCCGACAGTTCATCGCCTTGGTGCCCGCCCTTGGCGCGCTGAGCTGGTGTGTGCGGGCGCGTGCCGACACCCTGCTCAAGGAGACCGACCCGGAAGCCATCGCCATGGATTACCGTGCGGACGCCGGCAAGGTGGATGCCATCAGGTTCCCGAAGTTCAAGCCCGGGCAGACCTGTGCGAACTGCGCGCTGTACGGGGGCGACCAGGGTGCCGCATCCGGCCCGTGCGGCCTGTTCATGTTCAAGGACGTCACGGCCATCGGCTGGTGCAATGCCTGGGAGAAAAAGGCATGAGCTCGGCGAGCGACAAAGCCCTGCCCAACCACAACTGCCCGCTCTGTGGTGGCCCGAATGCGTGCGCCGCAGCCGAGTCCGGCAAGCTGGACACGCCCTGCTGGTGCCGCGATGTGCGCTTCAACGCGGAACTGCTGGCCCAGGTTCCCGAGTCGCTCAAAAACAAGGCGTGCATCTGCGCCGCGTGCGCCAACAAATCGACGGCCTGACGCGTAGCGCGGTCAACTTGTAACAAAAAAAGCCCAGTCTCACGACTGGGCTTTTGCGCTGGATTCAGATGGTGCCGGAGAAAGGAATCGAACCCTCGACCTTCTCATTACGAATGAGCTGCTCTACCGACTGAGCTACACCGGCTTCCAAGACCAAAATTCTAGCACGGCAATTTACTGTGCTTCACGGTGGTAGGCCGTTACGCGCTCGACTTCGTTCTTCGAACCCAACACCACGCTCACGCGCTCGTGCAGTTGCGTAGGGTTGATGTCCATGATGCGCTGCACGCCATTGGTCGAAGCGCCACCGGCTTGCTCCACCAGGAAACTCATGGGGTTGGCTTCGTACATCAGGCGCAGCTTGCCGGGCTTGTTGGGCTCGCGCTTGTCCCAGGGGTACATGAAGATGCCGCCGCGGGTGAGGATGCGGTGCACGTCCGCGACCATCGAGGCCACCCAGCGCATGTTGAAGTCCTTGCCGCGCGGGCCTTCCTTGCCCTGCAGGCACTCGTCGATGTAGCGCTTCACGGGTGGTGCCCAGTGGCGCATGTTCGACATGTTGATGGCGAACTCCTTGGTGTCCTCGGGGATCTTGACGTCGGATTCCGTCATCACCCAGGAGCCCTGCTCGCGATCCAGCGTGAACATGACCACGCCCTTGCCTACCGTCAGGACCAGCGTGGTCTGCGGACCGTACACGCAGTAGCCGGCACACACCTGGGCCGTGCCCGGCTGCAGGAAGCTCTCGTTGGTGACGTCGCCGCCCTTGTGCTTGAGCACCGAGAAGATGGTGCCGATGCTGACGTTCACGTCGATGTTGCTGGAGCCGTCGAGGGGATCGAACAGCAGCAGGTATTCGCCTTGCGGATAGCGGTTGGGCACGGCGTGCATGTCGTCCATTTCTTCGGACGCCATGCCGGCCAGGTGGCCGCCCCACTCGTTGGCCTCGATCAGCACCTCGTTGGCGATGATGTCCAGCTTCTTCTGGACTTCACCCTGCACGTTCTCGCTGCCGGCGGTGCCCAGGACTTCACCCAGGGCCCCCTTGTTGACACTGATGGCGATGCGCTTGCAGGCACGCGCCACGACTTCGATGAGCAGGCGCAACTGGGGCGGGATCTGGGCTTCGCCGCGCTGCTGCTCGATCAGGTACTGCGTGAGGCTGATGTGTTTGGTCATGGTTGGGACTCGATTCTGAAAAATGGAAAGTGGCCTTTGGCGTTCAATCCTGCAGCGCGCGCGTGACGATTTCGCGCACATCGTCCGAGAGCTCGGGGCGCGCCGCGACGCGGCTGATGGCCTCGCGAGCGGCCGTGCGGTAGGGCTCGGCCAGACGGCGCCAGTGGTCCATGGCACGCGCCAGTCGTGCAGCCAGTTGCGGGTTGATGCCGTCGATCTCGATGACGCGGTCTGCCCAGAACACGTAGCCGGCGGCATCCGTGCGGTGGAAGGCGGCCGGGTTCATCTGGCACAGCGCCATCAGCAGACTGCGGGCGCGGTTGGGCGTGCGCAGCGTGAAGTCCGGGTGCTGCATCAGGGCCTTGGCGCGCGCAAAGACCTTGCCGTCCTTTTCAGGGGCCGTGGCTTGCAGCGTGAACCATTTGTCGATGACCAGGGCCTCGTCGCGGTACTGCTCGTGGAAGCGCTCCAGAGCCTGCGTGGCCAGCTCGGCATGACTGTGCACCAGGGCCGACAAGGCGCCCAGGCGGTCGGTCATGTTGGTGGCGTCCTTGAAGCGCTGGAAAGCCCGGCCCGGCCAGACGGGGTTGTGGCGCACGGCGCCGTCCAACGTCAGCATGCTCAAGGCCAGGTTGCACAGGGCACGGCGACCGGCACTGACAGCATCAGGCGCGTAACCGCCCTTGTCCTGGTGGTGCTCGTAAGCCCAGACCCAGTCTTCATGCAGCGCATGGGCGAACTGCAGCTTCATGGCTTCACGCGCGGTGTGAATGCGCTGCGGGTCCACGACCTCGAGCTGCTCGGCGACATAGGCCTCGCTGGGCAAGGTCAGCACCAGGTCCTTGAAGGCGGCGTCCAGCTCGGGGTGGCGCAGCACGCCGCGCATGGCCTCGATGAAACGGTGGTCCAGCTCGACATGGCCGTTGCCATGCACCGCGCTCAGGATGCGGCGCAGGGCCAGTTTCTGCGCGGCTTCCCAACGGTTGAACGGGTCCAGGTCGTGGCTGAGCAAGGTGAACAGCGCCTCGTCACCCAGCTCGGTTTCCAGCACCACCGGGGCCGAGAAGCCGCGCAGCAGCGAGGGCACCGGCTCCACCGGCACGTGCACGAAGGTGAAGGTCTGGGTGGGCTCGGACAGCACCAGCACGGTGTCATGGCCGATCGGGTCCAGGCTGCCTTCGAAGTGCAGGTTGATCTGGCGGCCATCCACGCCCACCAGGCCCATGGCCACGGGGATCACGGCGGGCTGCTTGACCGGCTGGCCTGGCGTGGCCGCGGCCGTCTGGCTCAGCGTCAGGGTATAGACCTGGCTGGCGGCGTCGTACACACCATGGGCTTGCACGCGGGGCGTGCCGGCCTGGCTGTACCAGCGCTTGAACTGGTCCAGCCGGTTCGCCAACTCGCTGCCGGGGTTCGCGTCAGCAATGGCCTGGGCGAAATCGTCGCAGGTCACGGCCTGCCCATCGTGGCGGCTGAAGTACAGCGCCATGCCTTTGGCAAAGCCTTCGGCGCCCACCAGCGTGTGCATCATGCGCACAACCTCGGCGCCCTTTTCGTACACGGTGGCCGTGTAGAAGTTGTCGATGGCCATGTAGCTGTCAGGGCGCACGGGGTGGGCCATGGGGCCGGCGTCCTCGGGGAACTGCAGCTGGCGCAGGGTGCGCACGTCTTCGATGCGCTTGACCGCCCGGGCGCTGGGGCTGCCGGCCATGTCCTGGCTGAACTGCTGATCACGGAAGACGGTGAGGCCTTCCTTGAGCGACAGCTGGAACCAGTCGCGGCAGGTGACGCGGTTGCCCGTCCAGTTGTGGAAGTACTCGTGGGCGACCACGCTCTCCACGTTGGCGAAGTCCACATCGGTGGCGGTGGCCGGGTTGGCGAGCACGAACTTCGTGTTGAAGATGTTCAGGCCCTTGTTCTCCATGGCGCCCATGTTGAAGTCGCTCACGGCGACGATCATGAAGCGCTCGAGATCCAGGCTCAGGCCGAAGCGGGCTTCGTCCCAGGCGATGGAGGCGATCAACGAGTTCATCGCGTGCTCGGTCTTGTCCAGGTCACCGGCGCGCACATAGATCTGCAGCAGGTGGTCCTTGCCGGCGCGCGTGCGGATGCGCTGCTCGCGGCGCACCAGGTCAGCCGCGACCAGGGCGAACAGGTAGCAAGGCTTGGGGTGCGGGTCTTCCCACACGGCATAGTGGCGGCCGCCCTCGATGGCGCCCTCTTCCACCAGGTTGCCGTTGGACAGCAGCACGGGGTACTTGCGCTTGTCGGCCTTGAGCGTCACCTTGAAGGTCGCCATCACATCGGGGCGATCCTGGAAGTAGGTGATGCGGCGAAAGCCCAGGGCCTCGCACTGCGTGAAGAAGTTGCCGTTGCTGGTGTACAGACCCGAGAGCTGCGTGTTCTTCTCGGGCGCACAGGTGTTGCGGATCTCGAGCAGAAAGGGCTGCTGGGGCAGGTTCTCCAGCACGAGTTGCTGATCTTCGAACCGGAAGGTCACCGGCTCGCCATCGACCAGTACGCGGGTCAGGGTGATGTCCTCGCCGTCCAGGCGCAGCGGAGCGCCGGCCTGGCTGGCATTGGGCTCCACGGTCATCTTGTTGATGACCAGGGTCTTGGCCGGGTCCAGATCAAAGGTCAGGTCGACCGTCTTGATCCAGAAGGCGGGCGCCGCGTAGTCTTCGCGGCGAATGAGGGTAGCGGTACCTTCACGCATGTCTGTGAGTCCTTTGGATGAAGAACTTCAAGGAAGCCCTGTGGGTAATTCAGAGGGCCTGCAGTGGCGTCAAACTCAGACGCCTTGCTTCAGGCTGGCTTCGATGAACTGGTCAAGATCACCATCCAGCACCTTCTGGGTGTTGGAGATTTCAACGTTGGTGCGCAAGTCCTTGATGCGGCTGTTGTCCAGCACATAGGAGCGGATCTGGTGGCCCCAGCCCACATCGGTCTTGGTGTCTTCGAGCTTTTGCTGCTCTTCCTGGCGCTTGCGCATCTCGTGGTCGTACAGGCGCGAACGCAGGCGCTTCCAGGCCACATCACGGTTGCTGTGCTGGCTTCGGCCGTCCTGGCACTGCACGACGATGCCGGTCGGGATGTGCGTCAGGCGCACGGCCGAGTCGGTCTTGTTGATGTGCTGGCCGCCCGCACCGCTGGCACGGAAGGTGTCGGTACGCACGTCGGCGGGGTTGATCTCGATCTCGATGGTGTCGTCGATCTCGGGGTAAACGAACACACTGGCGAAGCTGGTGTGGCGGCCGCCGGAGGAGTCGAATGGCGACTTGCGGACCAGTCGGTGCACGCCGGTCTCGGTGC
>JACPOH010000236.1 GCA_016185075.1 Aquabacterium sp.
CGGGGAGCAGGATTTTCATGCGGGTCCTCTTTCTGTTGCGGTGTCAGGTTGTGGGCATAAGTCTAGGTCAATCACGAACTGCTCGACGAAGGTTGCCTGTTCACCCTTGCTGAAGTAGCCCCGCGGGTTGGCCACCACGCGGCATTGCCAAGGCTGGCCTTCGTGCACGCCTCGCTTGAGGTAGTCCACGGGGCAGTGCAGGTGGCCATGCACCCAGAGCTGGGCATGGCGCAGCAGCTCGTCCAGGCCATTGCAGAAGCCGGCGGTGCCCGGTGTCAGGCCGTAGCGCGGGTCGGCGCTCAGCAGGCTGGGCGCAAAGTGTGTGACCACCACGGTGCGCCCTTCAAAGGGCTCGGCCAGCGCGCTTCGCAGCCAGGCCTGGCAGTTCAGTGCCAGCCCGCGCATGGCTTCGGCCAGCATGGGCTGCTCGTCCAGCAAGGTGGTGTTCTTGCGCAGGTAGAAGTTGGCCGCGCGGAAGGCTTTCTCGCGCTGCTGCAACTGCCGGGTCAGGGTGGATTCTTCCGCCGCGAAGGCGTCGAAATCGCTCCACAAGGTGGTGCCCAGAAAGCGCACATGGCCGATGGTGTGCACGGCTTCATCCAGCCAGACGATGCCCAGATGGGTACAGAGCGCTTTCAGGCGCTCGCGCGTGGGGGCGAAAGCCAGGCCGTCGTACTCGTGGTTGCCGGGTACGAACAGCACCGTGCGCCACGGTGAGCCGGGCCGCAAGGGCGAGAACTGGCCCAGGCCGAAATCGTCCGCCTCCAGCCGGCTGCCGGCCTGGTAGGAGCCAATGTCGCCCGCCAGGATCAGCACGTCGACATCGGGGGCGGCCTGTGCCTGGAATTGCGGGTAGCGCTCGAGGTGCAGGTCGGAGAGCAGTTGAAGACGCATCAGCGCGAAGCGGGCCCGCAGGCGGCCGCGTCAGGTCCATTCACAGATCAATTGGCGCCGTGGCAGTTCTTGTACTTCTTGCCGCTGCCGCAATGGCAGGGGTCGTTGCGCCCGATCTTGGGGCCGTCTCGCACCACGGTTTCCACCTTGACGCGCTGAGCGATGCCGATCTGGGCCAGGTCCACCACATCGAACACCAGGGCTTCGATGGCTTCGTCCATGCTGTTGAGCGGGTGCTCTTCGTTGAGCGCCTTGGTCATGGCCTGCTGGGTTTCGTCCTGTTCGGGCAGATGGCGCCAGATGGAGTCCAGCAGGTCGGGCACGCCGGGCAGGGCGGCGTCTTCCAGTTGCGGGAAGTTGGCCAGGGCCCACTCGAAGCCGGCGGCCCAGTAGCCGATGCCTTCCATGGCGTCCTTGCCTTCGAGCACCTTGCCGTCGTCATCCTCGATCATGGGGATGATGGGATCGAACCAGCCTTCTTCCAGGATGCCGCGTAGGATCTCGTCCTTGCGGCGCGTGATCAGGCTGATCAGCTTGTTGTGCTGCTTCTCGCTCCAGCCCTCGATGCCAGGCTCGGGCATGCCGTCCGTGCCGAAGATCGGGGGCAGCCACTGCTCGGGCTCCAGCACGACGGGCTGCACCAGCACGCCGGCCAGGTAGCCGTCCAGGATGACCGCGTCCACGGTTTCGAACGGTGCGGGCACGGCGGCCAGCAGAATGTCGATTTCGTTGATGTCGGCGTCGGTCAGCGCGGGCGTGGTTTTCATGGCGAGAGGCCTTTTATGGGTGCATCAAATCCAGCATTGTGCCGGTAATACCCCGGTGCGGCCTCATTCTCGCTGCCAATTTGGCGTGGTACGGCCCCGTCTCGGCCCGTGGCGCCCGCCTCATGGCATCGGGAGCCCTGCCGCTTGGGGGGGCGCCATGGAGGCAGTGCGGCTGATGGCGCCCTGGTTGAGCAAGGCCAGGCGCTTGGCCCTGGGCGTGCAGCCGAACCACCTTCGGAAGGCACGCTGGAAGGTGCTTTGATCGGCAAAACCCAACAAGATGGCCATGTCAGCCAGGCACAGCGAGGGATCGGCGATGTAGGTTTCGGCGAGCGCGCGCCGCTCCTCATCCAGCAGTGATCTGAAGCACAGCTCGCGGCTTTGCAGTTGCCGTTGCAAGGTGCGCAGCGAGCAGTTCATCTTTCGCGCGGTGGTTTCCAGCGACACCTCGCCCTGCCTGATGCCGTTGGAAATGGCGCTTCGGACTCGTTTGGTGAACTCCGCGCCGCTGTCGTTGAGCGTGCGCAATTCCCGGAGTTGCCGCTTGAGTTCCGATTCCAGCACCGTGCGCATGCCGCTGTGAGCGTGGCGAAGCGGAAAGGCGAGCAAATCCGGTGTGAAGTGAACCACCACCTGGGGTGCATCGAATACCAGCTCGCATCGGAATACTTTCCTGTATTCGCTCAAATCGTTGGGGGGCGGGTAGGGGAACTCGACCTTGCTGGGCTTGATATCGATGCCCACCAGGGATCTGGCCAGTTGAGACCATGCGGCGAGGTTGAACTCGATGGTGTGCCGGGACAGCCGCTGCTCGTTTGTCTGGCAGGTCCATATGCCTTTGCAGTGGAATGGATCGAGCTCATATTGAACCCGGTAGGCATTGGTAACCAGACGGCCGTAGGTTGTATGCAATTCCACCAGTTCGGCCGGATTGCTGCACGACAGCAGTAAATGACCCAGTGCGCCAAGGTGCATGGGTTGAATCTGCTGCCCTGCTTTCAGACAGAAAAAATCATCGCCAGATAACTGGCAGGCCGCAGCCAGCACGGCCTCCATTTGATCGCTATATACGTGTCGATTAACGACATCAAGATCTTCGGGTTTCAACCCGGCCTGCGCAATCACGTGGTCGATGGGCAGGTCCAATTGCTTCAAACGCTCCCACACCGCAGTGAAGTAACCCAGTGTGACGTAGGACATACCCCGGGTGCTGGCATAAATGGAAGGGCTGTTCATGGGGCACCAAAAGGAATGTCATATTGAACAGGGCGACCTCATTCCCCCCCAATTAGGACATTCCCTCGTCTTGTCGCCCAGTGCAAAGAACGTCGTGACGGGCAAAGATGTGGCGCGAGCCAACAAAGACACTGGCGACCAGAAACGCACCAGATGTGCGTGATGGAGCTTGTATGTATTTTCGCCAGTATGCGTTTCCATCCGTTCGCCTGACCGCTGCCCTGTTGGCCATGTGGTTGTTGGCCAGTCCTCAATTTGGTCATGCTGCCCAAGGGCGCAGTTATGACGTCCAGATTCAAGCGCCCAAAACGGGTGAATTGATTTATTTCACGGTTCATGAACCCGATGAGGTGGCCACGGACAAGAAAACCCCCTTGTTATTGATTTGGTGATTCTCAAGCACCGGTGTCGGTGATGGACCCGGACAAGGATGGGGCCAATCTGGTTGAAATCCTGGATTGGGCAGAATCCCATCTTAACTGGCTCGCCTATAAGGACGGTAAATTGAGACTGGGGGCGGTCGGGAGCTCATATGGGGGTGGCTATCAATTGGCCTTGCTGGCCATTGACCCCAAAAACAGATTGCAGGCCATTGTTCCGCAAATCACCTGGCATAACCTGGCTTATAGCCTGGCTCCGGGCGGCGTGCCCAAAACGACATATGCCTTGTTGCTGACTTCCCTGGCGGAGACGGGGTCCCAGGCCGGTTTTGAGCCCCGTATCAGCCGCATGCTGGCCAAAGGCCTGCTGAACAACGAGCTGGAGCCGGCCGATCGACGTGAATTGACATATCACAGCCTGAAATATGCCTGTGACGGCGGGCGATATGGTGATATGCCGGCGCGGCCCGTTCCCAAGGTGGACGCGCTGCTGATGCAAGGCATGCACGACGTGCTGTTCAATGTGAATGAGAGCTATGCCAACTACCAGTGCCTGTCTCGCGCAGGTGGCGATGTGCGGCTCATGACCTACCAGTTTGGACACGTTCTGCCTCTGAGTTCGGATGGCCTGCAGGCCGTGCCGGGAATTGGTGAGGAGGCCAAAAACTGTGGGCGCTACTCGGCCGCCAAGGCGGAACTGGCCTGGCTTCAGGCCAAGTTGCAGGACAAGCCCGAGTTGCTCGACAGCATCCCGAAAATGTGCATTTCCCTGGATGCCAAGGGTGACGCCGTCGAGCCCGCGGCCTTCCCGGTTGGTGGGGCGGCTGCGTCGGTGAAACCGACACTGGTGACACCCACCGCGCTGGGCGCCTTGCCTGTGGCTTATCCCTTGTATGTGGCCGACGCAGACCGCGTCCTGGCGGGCATCCCGCAAGCGGTCTTGAATGTCGAAGGGGTGGTGGGATCGCTGACCGAGGTGGGCGACCCCATCTTGTTTGTGGGCCTGGGCCGTGTCAGCGCGCAAGGCTTGATCGAGCCGATCGGCGACCAGGTGCGCCCCCTCAAGGGATGGGGCAAACACAGCCTGGACCTCAATGCCGTGGGATGGCGCATGCGCAAGGGCGAGAAGCTGTATCTGCTGGTCTACGGCTCGCATCCGCAATTCCCGAGTTCGTCCTCGCGCTTTACCATGCCGGCCGCGGTGGTCAGTGGCGTGCTGGGTTTGCCGCTGCAGGGCGCGAGCGGCAGTGTGCGGGCCGGTGTCGACCGTGCGGCGCCAGCCGGTTCCGTCGCTCCGGTGCTGGTGCCCAAAGTCGAGCTGCTGCCTGCGCCCATGGCGAGCGCAGTCAATCAGGTGGAGTCAGGCGTGACGGGCGGGGCCGGTACCGTGATCCACATGGTGACGAACCCCGTTGCGGATGTGGCGGGGCCCCTGATCTTCGGCTCGGTGAACAAGGCCGTGAATGCCGTCAAGGGCGTGTTCTCGGTGTTCAAATGAGAGGCCCAGGCGTGACGGCTAGCGCGGGTGGCGCAGACGCTGTGTCATAAACGGGTGCAGCCAGGCACCAAAATGTGTCAGAACTCCACGTCCAGCTCGTCGATGTCGATGGGCTCGGACTTGGCGCCCTTGAGCCACTCCTTCATCTCGGGCTGGCTCAGCATCAGATCGCAGTAGGCCTGGCACACCGGGTCGAGCGGCACGTCATACGTGGCAAAGCGCGTGCACACCGGCGCGTACATGGCATCGGCCACGGTGCGCTGCGCGCCGAACAGATAGGGCCCACCGTAGGTGCCGAGGCAGTCTCGCCAGATGGCGGTGATGCGGTCGATGTCGGCCTGCGCGCGCGACCACACCTTGAACTTCGGGAAGTGGTTGCGCAGGTTCATCGGCAGCGAAGAGCGCAGCGCAGAGAAGCCCGAATGCATCTCGCCGCTGATGGCGCGGCAGTGCGCACGGGCCTTGGCGTCCGCCGGCAGCAGCTGGGCTTCGGGGCAGATTTCGTTGAGGTACTCGGCGATCGCCAGCGTGTCCCACACGCGGATGCCCTGGTGCTCCAGACAAGGGACCAGGATGGAGGACGACAGCAGCAGGATCTCAGCACGCGTTGACGGGTCATCCGGCGGCAGCACATGTTCCTTGAACGGCAACCCGGCAAAGCGGGTCAGCAGCCAGCCGCGCAGCGACCACGACGAGTAGTTCTTGCTGGTGATTGTCAGCGTGGTCGTGGTGTCGGGCAAGCCCTTCGCCTGCGCGATGGGCGCTTTCACGGCCGCTCCGCTGACCGCCTTGGCCGAGGACTTTTTCGCCGCAGCCTTCTTGGCAGGTGTTTTGGCAGGTGCTTTGGCGAGGGTGGCCATGAGGTCTCCTGTTGTGTCGGGGCCGCGGGTTTCCGCCGTTGGAGACAGCAAGCGTTGTGCCATGTGAGGCGGGCCAGCCTGAGCGGGCTCGTTCCACACAAGGTGGCTCGCAAATTGCAGAACAGCAGGCAACGCCTGTTATCGGCTCTACGCGAAAGACCCGCATGCTCTACTCGACCTATCAGGCACAACACACGCTGTTGGAGCCCTGGCGCGTCATGGCCCAGGGGCTGGCCGATTGCCTGCATCAGATCTTGCCGCCAGGCCCGGCAGCCTCGTCCATGGAGGAGTTGCTGGCCGGTGGCATGCTCTCGCGCAGTGTCGAGGCCGCCCACGAGGTTATCGCCCGTTTGAGGCTGACCCACAGCCGCCCTTCGTTCGACATCGCCTCCGCGGTCTGTCTGGGGCGCGAATACGCCATCACCGAAGAGAAGGTGATGAGCACCCCGTTTGGCACCTTGCTGCGCTTTCGCAAGGAGGGCGGCCCCGAGCTGCCGCGCGTGTTGCTGGTGGCGCCGATGTCAGGCCACTTTGCCACCCTGCTGCGCGACACCGTGCGCACCCTGCTGCAGGACCACGACGTCTACATCACCGACTGGCACAACGCCCGCGACGTGCCCTTGCGCCACGGCCCCTTTGGGCTGGACGACTACACCGAGCACCTGATCCGTTTCCTGGACCGCATGGGCCCCGGCTCGCACCTGATGGCCATCTGCCAGCCCTGTGTGGCCGCGCTGGCCGCCACCTCGCTGATGGCCCAGGACGCTCACCCCGCCCAGCCCCGCAGCCTCACGCTGATGGCCGGCCCGATCGACTGCCGCGTCAACCCCACCGGTGTGAACGAACTCGCAACCAGCAAGCCCATGAGCTGGTTCGAAGAGAACATGATCCACAAGGTGCCCTGGACACAGCGTGGCGCCGGCCGCAAGGTCTACCCGGGTTTCGTGCAGCTCACGGCCTTCATGAGCATGAACCGCGAGCGCCACATCAAGGCGTTCGAGGAGATGTACGCGCACATCGCCGCCGGTGAGCACGACAAGGCGGCGCACGCCAAGGCCTTCTACGAGGAGTACTTTGCCGTGGCCGACCTGCCCGCCGAGTTCTATCTGGAAACCGTGGGCAAGGTCTTCCAGACGTATGACCTGCCTCGTGGGGTGCTGAGCTTCAAGGACACCGTGGTGGACCCGAAGGCCATCCGCCGTACCGCGTTGTTCACGGTCGAAGGTGAGCGAGACGACATCTGCTCGGTCGGCCAGACCGTGGCCGCGCAGGACCTGTGCACCTCGGTGCGCCCCTACTGGCGCAACCACCACGTGCAGACGGGCGTGGGCCACTACGGCGTGTTCAGTGGCCGCCGCTGGCAAAACGAGATCTACCCGCGTGTGCGGGATGTGATCCACCAGACGGCGGCTTGACGCACGCGCTGTTCAGCGCTTCACGGCCTCTTGCAATTGCGCCAGTGCGGTCGGGTCTTCGATCGTGGTGAGGTCGCCGGTTTCGCGGCCTTCGCACACGGCCTGGATGGCGCGGCGCAGCAGCTTGCCCGAACGCGTTTTGGGCAGCACGTTGACGAAGTGCACGCGGGCGGGGCGGCCCACGGCGCCGATCTGCTGGTCCACCGTGGCCATGATCTCGGCTTCCAGGGCTTTGCGGCCCGCCTCGTCAGCGACACGGCTCGCATCGCGTGTCACCACGAAGGCGCGGGCCACTTGCCCCTTGAGCTCATCGGCCACGCCCACCACGGCCACCTCGGCCACGGCAGGGTGGCTGCTCACCGCTTCTTCGATTTCGCGCGTGCCCAGGCGGTGGCCGGCCACATTGATCACGTCGTCGGTGCGGCCCAGGATGAAGTAGTAGCCGTCCTCGTCGCGGATGCCCCAGTCGAAGGTGTTGTAGACCTGCTTGTGCTTGAAGGTGCTCCAGTAGGTCTTGACGAAGCGTTCGTCATCGCCCCAGATGGTCTGCATGCAGCCCGGCGGCAAGGGGCCTTCTATGGTCAGCACACCCTTCTGCCTGGGCTGGGTGAGCTCTTCGCCCGTGAGGTCGTCCAGCAGCTTGACCTGGTAGCCGGGCATGGGCACGCCGGGTGAACCCAGGCGGGGCTGGGCGTTCGGGTCCACCCCCCGCGCCAGGCTCAGGATGGGCCAGCCGGTCTCGGTCTGCCAGTAGTTGTCGATGATGGGTTTGCCAATCGCCTGGCCGATCCAGCTGGCCGTGGGCTCGTCCAGCGGCTCGCCCGCCAGAAACAGGTGCCGGAGGCTGGACAGATCATGGCGCTTGAGGCAGTCGGGGTCCTGCTTCTTGAGCACGCGGATGGCCGTGGGCGCCGAGAACATGACGCTGACCTGGTACTTCTCGACCAGGGACCACCAGATGGCGGCATCAGGCCGGATCGGCAGGCCTTCGTAGATGATGGTGCTCATGCCGGCCAGCAAAGGGCCATAGACGATGTAGCTGTGCCCCACGACCCAGCCGATGTCGCTGGTGCAAAAGAAGGTCTCACCCGGCTTGCCGCAGTAGATCTGGTCCATGGAGGTGGCCAGGGCCACGGCGTAGCCGCCGGTATCGCGCTGCACGCCCTTGGGCTTGCCGGTGGTGCCGCTGGTGTAGAGCGTGTAGCTGGGGTGGTTGGATTCGACCCATTCGCAGGGCACCTTGGCGTCCAGCACGGCCTTGCGGGCGCTCGCGTAGTCCACATCGCGCGGGGCGACCAGGGGGGCCGGGGCCAGGCCGCGGTTGACCAGCAGCACATGCCTGACCGGGTGCTGGCACAGGCTCAGTGCTTCATCGAGCAGTGGCTTGTAGGCAATGACCTTGCCGCCGCGCGAGCCCGCATCGGCGGTGACGATCACCGTGGGCTTGGCGTCATCGATGCGGGTGGCCAGCGAGTGGCTTGCAAAACCACCGAACACCACCGAGTGGATCGCACCCAGCCGCACCGTGGCCAGCATCGCGATCACGGCCTCGGGGATCATGGGCATGTAGATCAGAACACGGTCACCCTTGCCCACACCCATGTTGCGCAACAGGGCGGCCATGCGCTGCACATCGACGAACAGCTGGCCGTAGCTGAGGGTACGCTCCTGGCCGGTTTCGGTGGACACGTGGATCAGTGCGGGCTGGTCAGGCCGGTGGGGCACGTGGCGGTCTACCGCGTTGTGGCACAGGTTGGTCTGGCCCCCCACGAACCAACGCGCAAACGGCGGCCGGCTGTGGTCGCACACCTGCTCGAATGGAGACGCCCATTCAATGCGCTCGGCCTGTTCGCGCCAGAACGCGTCGCGGTCGGTGACCGACCGCCGGTACAACGCTTCGTATGTCATGTCGGATCCCTTGGGTGTGCGTTTGGCACCCCATTTGTTATGTCGACATGCTAATTTTTTGGCTACCCCCCTCAGGTGAGGGGTATCCCCATGAAAATGGGAATGACGCCGATTTTCGTCCTGATTACCGGGTTGAAAGGCTTAAATATGCCTAAATGAAGACGGCGGCGCGGCGCAGGATGAGGGCGCCGAAAAAGACCAGGGCCAGCACCACGCCCCATTTGAGCAATTGCAGGGCGCGCTGGCGCCAGACGGCCTCGCCCGTCACGGTGTGCAGGACCATGCTCAGCACAAAACCGCCGACCAGCAGCAGCGTCATCAGCCGGAAGACGGCACCCATGTCTGGCTGCGCTTACCAGGCCGGAGCCAGCTCGGCCATGCCGCGCGGGGCCTTGGCCTCGTCCTCGAAGGTGACGATGTCCCACGCATCTTGCTGGGCCAGCAGGGCATGCAGCAGCTTGTTGTTGAGCGCGTGGCCCGACTTGTAGGCCGTGTAGGCGGCCAGCAAGGGGTGGCCCACCACGTACAGGTCGCCGATGGCGTCCAGGATCTTGTGCTTGACGAACTCGTCGTCGTAGCGCAGGCCGTCACTGTTGAGCACGCGGTAGTCGTCCACCACGATGGCGTTGTCCATGCTCGCGCCCAGGCCCAGGCCACGCGCGCGCATCATCTCCACGTCCTTGGTGAAGCCGAAGGTGCGGGCGCGGGCGATGTCACGCTTGTACTGGCCGGAGGCGAAGTCGAACTCCACGCGCTGGCCGGTCTGGTCCACGGCGGGGTGGTCGAAGTCGATCTCGAAAGCCAGCTTGTAGCTGTTGTAGGGCTCCAGGCGGGCCCATTTGAGCGTGCGGCCTTCGCCCTCGCGCACTTCCACCATCTTGTTGACGCGCAGGAACTTCTTGGGCGCCTTCTGCAATTCGATGCCGGCGCTTTGCAGCAGGTAGACAAACGCGGCAGACGAGCCGTCCAGGATGGGGACTTCCTCGGCCGAGATGTCCACGTACAGGTTGTCCAGCCCCAGGCCGGCGCAGGCCGACATCAGGTGCTCGATGGTGTTGACCTTGGGGGCGCCCGGGTCGCCGTTGGGCGAGATGGTGGTGGCCATGCGCGTGTCGCACACCGACTTGGTGTTCACCGGGATGTCGACCGGCTGCGCCAGGTCCACGCGCCGGAACACGATGCCGGTGTTGGGCGGCGCAGGGCGCAGCGTCAACTCGACGCGCTGGCCGCTGTGCAGGCCCACGCCCACGGCTCGGGTCAAGGATTTGAGGGTGCGTTGTTGCAGCATGGCCGACATTATCGCTGCGGCGCAGCAAACCTGCCAGCTGGCAGGCTGTCTGGCCACCGCTGGCCTGAAATGACAATGCCCACCGAAGTGGGCATTGACCAACTGGCGCGAGACGCGCCGCGATGGCGCTCAGGCCGCGCGACGGCGTGCAGCAGCGACACCCAGGACCAGCAGGCCGCTGAAGGCCAGGGCCACGGTTTCAGGCTCGGGCACAGCCGACACGTCAACCGTGTGGCCTTGAACCCGTGCAAAGAAACCGAGGTTGTTGGCGCCGTTGTCGCCCGTGCTCACGGAAGCGAACTGGCGACCGCCTGCGGTCCAGTACTTGTACTCCACGCCAGCCAGTTCGAAGTCGAACGATGCGCCGGGCGTGTAGCCCTTGCCGATGACTTGCGAGCTGACCACCGAGGCGCCGAGGGCCACGTCGGTGTAGGCGTAGCTACCAGGGCCACCCACGAGGCTGCCGGTGTTCGAGGTCACCCAGCTGAAGACCACGTTGGAGTTGGGGGCCAGGTTGAAATGGCTTTCCCAGGAGGCGAATGCGTAAGCCGAGCCGCCAGCCGCCGGGGTCGACAGGCTGATCGACAGGCTGTTGCGGGTGGCCGATGCTACAGCGCTGCTGACGGTACCGGCAGAGCTCAAGGACATCGTGCTGAAAGGCGTCCCAAACGTCATCACGTCGTTGACGGGCGTCGTCGAGACGTCACTCGAGTTCGCGTACAGACGGACGAACAGGTCATGGTCTTCGTCGGAGGGCGTCCACGAGGCCGACCCCTGGGTTACCAGGAGACCGAAGTCGGACAGCGATGCCGTGAAGGACGAGGTGGCCTGGGCACCTGCGGCAAGACAAAGCGCCGAAACCGCAACGGCGATGGATTTGAGTGCCATGGTGTCTAAAGGAATCAGTAGAAGGTGTCGAGATATTCACGCATTGTCAGAAAAAAGTGATCCCTCTGAATCAGGGGAAATGCGATGAAAGCGTTTCACATGGCCAAATAGTCCATGGTTCCGGACGATGGGGGTACCGATTCAGGGGGGAGCTTGTCGTCCTTTGCCCATTTATGAGCGCGAACCCTCATCGGCCACGTCTGAGATCTCCGTATGCTTGGCGTGTAAATATTTGTGTCAACCCATGCCCACTGTCCTGCCCGCCCGCCCCCTGATCGCTGCCGCGCCCTCTGTGGCCAGCAAGCCAAGCGCATGGGCGCACCTGCGCGCGAAGTGGGCTGAACAGGGCTGGGATGGGTTGTTCTCCACCTTGCTGCGCATGGGCAAGGTGGTGTTGACCTGGCAACAGCATCAGAGCCTGCTGAGCGTCATTGACCAGCCCGGGACGCGGGCCGTGCGTGCGGCCTTCCCGCGCATGCCCTACCGCTACACGCTCCCGTATCTGTCCACCAGTCTGGACTGGCAAGCGCGCTGGTCCGCGATGCGGACGCATTACACCGTGGTCAACCAGGCCTTCCAGTCCGATTTCTCCAGGCGGGTGCTCGATGACACCCTGGATGTCTGGCGGTCAGAGCACAACGGCCACATCATGACGGTGAGCGTGCAGGGGCTGTGCCCGGTGACGCGTCACCGAGAAGGCGAGTTGACGCTGTGCTTCAAGATGGGCGGGGCGGCGCTCTACAAGCTGTCCTTCTCCATCGTCGGGCTTGCGGACCTGAACTTGTCCTTGGAGCGGGGCCAGACGCGCTCGGCCCATGCCCTGTATGTGGGTCGTGTCCAGGGCGTGTGCGGGGCCATGGAGGCCATTCGCCAGGCGACCACGCTGCTGGGTGATGTGGCACCGCAGGATGTGCTGATGGCGGTGCTCTCCGGCTTGGCGGCGGCGCTGCACATCGACACCGTGCTGGGCGTCAGCGATGGCACCTGCGTGTCGCGTGACACGATTGCGCAGTCCGGCAGCAGCTTCTGTTACGGGCAGTTCTGGGCGCGTTACGGCGGGCAGGTGCTGGAGGGCGGTCACCACCTCATCAGCCTGCCGGTGGCAGAGAAGCCCTTGAGCGAGATCGCGGCCAAGCACCGCAAGCGCACGCAGCGCAAGCGTGAGTTCAAGCGCGAGGTGGCCGCAGCGTGCGAGCAGGCTTTTCGGTCTGTGCTCGCCTAGCTGGCGGCGTTGTCAAAGCGGCCCGTCACAGCGTGTGGGTGCGGTCGCCGTGGGCGAACCCGATGGCGTCGAACCAGGGCCCCTTCACGAAACCGATCACCTTGAACAGCTCGCCCATTTCATGCTCGGCCACCAGCATCTGCATGGCCGCGCGCGATTTGAGCTCGGCAGCCGTGCTGGCCTGACCGGTGCTCGCCAAGGCTTCAGCCAGGCCGCAATTGGTCAGAAAACGCCCTTGCGAGGTGTAGCCCAGTACCTCCCAGCCGGCCTCTTGCCCCGCCAGCGCGATGCCGGTGAAGTTCACGTGGGTGGTGATGTCCTTGTCGCCCACCATGGTCAGTGGGTCAGGGGCGGCCGTGTGCGCGTGGTGGCACATGAGGGTGCCGCCTGTTCGCTGGGGCAGGTAGTACTCGGCCTCGGGGAAGCCGTAGTCGATGAAGAAGGCCGCGCCGCGCGTCATGCGCTGCGCCAGCGTGGCCACGAAGGCCTCGGCCTGGCCATGTGTTTCGGTGACGGTGCCCGGCAGGTAGACGTCATCGATGTGCTCGGTGGGCGGGCGCACGCCCTCGGGGGCAGGGCGGTCGGCCCAGATGAAGCGCCGGGCGGTTTCCGGGTCGGGTGACAAGGCCACGCCGCGTTCCAGCCAGGCCTTGCCGTTCCAGGTCAGCAGGTGCACGGGGATGGCATCGAGCACCTCGTTGCCGATGATCACGCCGCTGATCTCGTCGGGCAGGCTGTCGGCCCAGATCACCTTGTGCGCCATCTGCGGGTGGGCCTTGACGATGGCCTGGTGCTGGCGCTTGCGCAGGCTGCCGGAGAGGTCGACGATGGTGTAGCGCTTGATGCGGTCACCCAGCTCGCCCAGCAGCTGCACGGCCAGGGCGCCGGTGCCCGCGCCGAACTCCCAGATTTCGTCGGTGCCGGTGGCCTCCAGGGCCTGAATCAGCTGGCGCGCCAGGGTTTCGCCAAACAAGGGTGTCAGCTCGGGGGCGGTGACGAAGTCAGAGCCATCTTGCGGGCGGTGGCCCAGCACGCGCCGGCCACCACTGTAGTAACCCAGGCCGGGTGCATACAGGGCCAACTCCATGAAGCGCTCGAAGCGCATCCAGCCGCCGCGCTCGCGGATCTCGTGGGCAATCAAATCGACCAGCGGGTGGCTGGACACGGGGGCGGCCACTACACTGTGGTCCGAGTTCGTCGGGCGTTGCATGCCCTATTGTAGAAAGCCCATGTCCGCTTCGTCTGATTCATCTGCTTCGATGCCTGAAAGCCCCGCGCGCCGGGTGGCCCTGGTGACCGGTGCCGCCAAGCGGCTGGGCCGCGAGATCGCGCTCAAGCTGGCCCGGGATGGCTGGGATGTGGTCGTGCATTGCCGTGCCTCGCGTGACGAGGCCGACCTCACGGCCGACGCCATCCGCGCGCTGGGGCGTGAGGCCTGTGTGCTGCAGGCCGATCTGGCCGATGAGGCCGCCGTGCGCACCCTGGTGCCCCAGTCTCTGGCCGTGCTGGGCCAGCTGGACGCCGTGGTCAACAGCGCCTCCACCTTCGAGTACGACAACGCAGCATCCTTCAGCTACGCCATGCTGGAGCGCCACCTGCGCGCCAACACCGCGCCGGCCATCGTGCTGGCGCAGGCCCTGTCCGAGCATGTGGCCGCGCGGCAAACGCAGGGCGCCGTGGTCAACCTGCTGGACCAGAAGCTGTGGAACCCCAACCCTGATTTCCTGAGCTACACCTTGTCCAAGGCCGCGCTCGAATCGGCCACCACCTTGCTGGCCCTGAGCCTGGCGCCGCGTGTGCGTGTGGTGGGCGTGGCGCCGGGCCTGACGCTGACCAGCGAATGGCTGCAGGGCGAGCAGTTCGAGCAGGCGCACAAGTTGTCCCCCCTGGGGCGGTCGTCCACGCCGCAAGACGTGGCGGCCACCGTGGCCTTTGCCCTGGCCAATCAGTCCATGACGGGCACCACGCTGCTGGTTGATGGTGGCCAGCACCTCCAGCGCTTCGAGCGCGACTTTTCCATGATGCGAGACGCCCCATGTCCCTGACCAAAGGCAACCAGATCCTCAAACTCACCGGCCTGCGCTTTGACGCCAACCTCGGCGTGCTGGACCACGAGATCGGTACCCCGCAGCCCATCCAGGTGGACGCCGAGCTCAACATGGGCAGCCAGCCCCTGCTGCCGCACGACGACGAGATCCTCAATGTGCTGGACTACCGCAAGGTGCGCGCCATCATCATCGAGGACTGCACCGCCGTGCACGTCAACCTGCTGGAGACGCTGATCGGCAAGCTGTGCAAGCGCCTGATGGAGCTGCCGGGTGTGCTGGGTGTGCGCGTCAAGATCGCCAAGCTGGAGATCTTCGAGGACTGCGAGGTCGCCATCCGCATGGAAACCGGCCAGTGGTGAGCCTGGTTGCGCACTGTGTCACGGTGCGCGCCAGCCCTGTCTGAGGGGGTATGGCTTCCGGGATTCCCCCGGATCGGCGAAAATGGAAGGTTATGACGCAAGCTGCAAACCTGGCCGCACCGGCCTTCCTTGAATCTCATCTGAGCGCCGTGACCCCTGAAACAGAAGTCCGCATGGTGGATGACGCCCTCCTGTTCGCCCAGGCTGCCCTGGCGGTGGAGTCCGGCTCGCCCACGGCCATTGCCGACGCGGCCGAAGAAGCGCGCGCCCGCAAGCACGCCTTCGAGATGAACAAGCTCAGCAAGCGCCTGCACCGCGAGGTGGGCCAGGCCATCACCGACTTCAACATGATCGAAGACGGTGACAAGGTCATGGTGTGCATGTCCGGCGGCAAGGACAGCTACAGCATGCTCGACATCCTGATGAACCTGCAGAAGCGGGCGCCCATCCGGTTCGAGATCATCGCCGTCAACCTGGATCAGAAGCAGCCCGGCTTCCCCGAGCACGTGCTGCCCGAGTACCTCACCAAGGTGGGCGTGCCCTTCCGCATCGAAGAGCAGGACACCTACAGCGTGGTCAAGAAGGTCATCCCCGAGGGCAAGACCACCTGCAGCTTGTGCTCGCGCCTGCGCCGCGGCATCCTCTACCGCGTGGCCACCGAAGTGGGCGCCACCAAGATCGCCCTGGGCCACCACCGCGACGACATCCTGCAGACCATGTTCATGAACATGTTCTTCGGCTCCACGCTCAAGGGCATGCCGCCCAAGCTGGTGACCGACAACGGCGAGCACGTGGTGATCCGCCCCATGGCCTATTGCCGCGAGAAGGACCTGGCCACCTACGCCGAGCACCGCGCCTTCCCCATCATCCCGTGCAACCTGTGCGGCAGCCAGGAAGGCCTGCAGCGCCAGCAGATGCGCGAGATGATCAACGAGTGGGACAAGAAATTCCCCGGCCGCGTGGACAACATGTTCACCGCCTTGTCCAACATCGTGCCCTCGCACCTGATGGACCGCAAGCTCTACCCCTTTGAGACCATCAAGGCCACCGGCACGCCCATGAAGGGCGGCGACATCGCCTTTGATGAAGACGAAGGCTGTGGTGACCCGAGCGATGGCCTGCCGGCCGAGACCAAGGTCTCGCTGTCGACCATCAGCATCCGCAAGGCCACTTGAGCGGGTTGCACATGGCCAGGCTGAGCGCGCACCTTTGCAAGCCCCTGGCCTGTGTCGCGCTGGCCAGCCTGGCGGCGTGCGCCGGGCCGCAATCGCTCACCAGCCAGGTGTCCAGCTACGGCAGCTGGCCAGAAGGCCGCAAGCCTGGCTCGTATGTGTTCGAGCGCCTGCCTTCGCAACAGGCGCAGGCCCAGGAGCAGGACAAGCTGGAGGCCGCCGCCCAGCCGGCACTGGCTGCCGCGGGCTTTGCCCAGGTCGCAGAGGCCGACAAGGCGGACGTCACCGTGCAGGTGGGCTCGCGGGTGCGCATTGACCAACGCGCGCGCTACTACGACCCCTTCTGGGGCCCGTATGGCCCCTGGCACCCCGGTGTCGGGGGCTGGTGGGGTGGTGGTGGCCGAGGCGGCATCTCGTTCAGCATGGCCCTGGAGCCGCCCTATGTGCAGATGACGGTGGATTTGCTCATCCGTGACCGCAAGGGCAACCAGGTGCTGTACGAAACCCACGCCAGGTACGATCGGCTCGGCGCCGCCGATGAGCGCTTGCTCCCGTATCTCTTCGAAGCCGCCATGAAAGACTTCCCCTACCATGCCGTGAGCCCGCGTGAAGTCACCGTCATCATCCCGGCGGACAATCGCTGATCCAACAAACAGGTTTTTGAATGTCGCTTTCCATCGTCATCATGGCCGCGGGCAAGGGTACCCGCATGAAGTCGGCGCGCCCCAAGGTGCTGCACAAGCTGGCGGGCCGCCCCATGCTGTCCCATGTGATCAGCACCACCTCGTCGCTCAAGGCTGCGCTGGAAGTCGTGATCACCGGCCACGGTGCCGAGCAGGTCGAGTCCAGCATGAAGGCCGCCTTTGCCGAGGCCCCCTTGAAGTTTGTGCGCCAGGAACCGCAACTGGGCACCGGCCACGCCGTGCAGCAAGCCGTGCCGGTGCTGCCCGATGACGGCATCACGCTGATCCTCAATGGCGACACGCCCCTGATCGAAGCCGCCACCGCGCAAGCCCTGGTGGACGCCTGTGCCGGCGAGAAGCTGGCCCTGCTGACCATCAACCTGGATGACCCCACGGGCTATGGCCGCATCGTGCGCGATGGCTGGGGCGAGCAGGTGCTGGCCATCGTCGAACACAAGGATGCGACCGAAGCCCAGCGCGCGCTCAAAGAGGTCTACACCGGCATGATGGCCGCGCCCACCCGCCTGCTCAAAGGCTGGCTGAGCCGCCTCAACAACCACAACGCCCAAGGCGAGTACTACCTCACGGACGTGGTGGCCATGGCCCGCGAAGACGGCGTGGGTGTGGTGGCCGCGCAGCCGCGCGATGAAGTCGAGGTGCTGGGCGTCAACAGCCCGGCGCAACTGGCCGATCTGGAGCGCCGCTACCAGGCCGTGCAGGCCGGCAAGCTGATGGAGCAGGGCGTGCGCCTGGCCGACCCGGCTCGCTTTGATCTGCGTGGCACCCTGCAATGCGGCAGCGATGTCGACATCGACGTCAACTGCGTGTTCGAAGGCAACGTGACCCTGGGCGACGGCGCCCAGATTGGCGCCAACTGCGTGATCCGCAATGCCGTCATCGGCGCGGGTGTCGTGATCCACCCCTTCACCCACATCGATGGCGACAAGGACGGCGTTCGCGTGGGCGATGGCTCGCTCATCGGCCCCTTTGCCCGCCTGCGCCCTGGTGCCAGCCTGGGCCGCGAGGTGCACATCGGCAACTTCGTCGAGGTCAAGAACAGCACCATGGCCGACGGTGCCAAGGCCAACCACCTCGCCTACCTGGGTGACGCCGATGTGGGCGAGCGCGTCAACTACGGCGCCGGCAGCATCACCGCCAACTATGATGGCGCCAACAAGCACCGCACCGTGATCGGCAACGACGTGCACGTGGGCTCCAACTGCGTGCTGATCGCGCCCATCACCCTGGGGGCCGGGGCCACCATCGGCGGGGGCAGCACCTTGAGCAAAGACGCGCCTGAAGGCCAGCTGACAGTGGCGCGCGCCAAACAGGTTTCGCTTTCAGGCTGGCAGAGGCCTCAAAAAATCAAGCGCTGAGCCGAGTCAGGTGTAACGCAGCGTATGGAGCCGCTAATATCGAGACCAACCGATAAAGTTGCAGGATCCTCACGCTGTGAACCACTACGAACGCCTGAAAGTCTCGCAGGATGCGCCGCCGGAAGTGATCCGCGCGGCCTACCGGGCCTTGGCGGCCAAGTTGCACCCGGATCGCCAGCAACAAGGGGGCATGGACACCGGGCCGGACGACGCCATGCACGCGCAAATGGCGGCGCTGAACCAGGCTTACGAGGTGCTGATCGACCCCAAGTTGCGCGTGGAGTACGACGCCACCCTGGCGCCCTCCCGCCCGACCGTGGCAGCACCTGCCTCGCATGAGCCAGCAGCCTCGGCATCGGACAACGGCCCGTCCACCCGCGTGGACATGGAATGGCTCACGCCCAAGCCAGCCGCCTCCACCTTGAACTGGCCACCCAGCCGGCGCACCATGGTGCTCGGTGGGGGGCTGGTGGCCGCGGTGGTGCTCCTGGGCGGTGGCTGGCTCTACAAGATGGAAGGGCAACACCGCGTGGAGCAGGCGCTCTCAGGGCAGTATGCGCAGCCCGGTGCGGCCGATGACACGGCGCCCATCGTTGTGCCCGGCGCTGCGCCCGGTGCCGCGCCAAGCCCGACACCAGCCGATGTGAGTGCTGCCGAACGCCTCATCGAGCAGGAACTCGCCGCCGCAGAGAAGCGTGGCAAGCCAGCTACCACCACCACCCGCAGGCCATCGGTCGAAGAGTTGTCGCGCATGTCGGACGAAGAGCTGCTCAAGGTCTTGCCCACACTGGATGGCCAAGGTGCCGCACCCGAGCCCGCGGCCCCCGTGGTTCCCGTGGCAGCTGGCACCGGCAAGCGGGCCGCCACCTCTGCGCGCGCGCCCACGGCCTCGGCGAACCACCCGCTGGACGGCAAACCCCTGGGCCTGCGCACAGACATGCAATTGCCCGAGGCTTTGGCCTCGCAGCAGGCCGCCGCCAAGGGCAAGCGCTGAGCCGCGTCAGCCCGGGCGCTTGGCTGAGGGCGCGGGCTGCAAGCGTGGCAAAGGCCACTGCGTGCCGAACTTGGCCCGCTTCACGGCAAAAAAAGCACGCACATTGCGCACCTGGCTGTCTTGCGTGAACAGCCTGCGCGAGAGCGCATGGTAGGCCGGCATGTCCACCACCTGCACCACCAGGATGAAATCAGGGCCGGGTGACACCCGCCAGCATTGCTGCACCTCGGCCTCCGTCAACGCACGTTGCTCGAAGGCGTCCAGCGCCTCTTGCGTCTGCACATCCAGGCTGATCTCCACCAGGGCGCTCAGGCCCCAGCCCAGCGCATCGGCCATCTTCTGTGGCGACAGGATGGCCACCTGGCGCTCGATGTACCCCTCGTCCTTGAGCCGCTTGACCCGGCGGTGGCAGGTGGCCGGCGACAAGCCCAGCCGATCAGCCAAGGCCTGGTTGGACGGGCTGGCGTCCTGCTGCAACAGGCTCAGGAGTTGGATGTCGGTGTCATCCAGTTCAGGGGTGGTGCTCATGCTGCAATATTATTTCATTTGCATTTGATTTGTGAGACAAAACATCTTAGGAGCATGGGTGGTGAATGAAATCGAAGAAAATCATTCAAAAAAGGAAGAACATTTCACGCCAAGCCCGATAGGATCACAGCCTGTTGCAGGGCATGGCACTGCACAAGCAGGAGTTGAGATCTATGTGTGGCATCGTCGGCGCCGTTGGTTCGCGCAACATCGTTCCCGTTCTGGTTGAAGGCCTCAAGCGCCTCGAATACCGGGGTTATGACTCCTGCGGCGTGGCCGTGCTGCAAGACGGCCAGCTGCGCCGCTCGCGCAGCACCGACCGCGTGGCCGAGCTGGCCGTGCAGGCCGCGCAAGACGGCATCGACAGCACCCTGGGCATCGCCCACACGCGCTGGGCCACCCACGGCGTGCCCGCGGTGCGCAACGCCCACCCGCACTTCTCGCACGGCCCTGGCGCCGACGCGCCCGACACCAAGCCCGGCCGCGTCGCCCTGGTGCACAACGGCATCATCGAGAACCACGAAGAACTGCGCCGCGAACTGCAGGCCAAGGGCTATGTGTTCCTGAGCCAGACCGACACCGAAGTCATCGCCCACCTGGTGGACCACCTGTACGACGGTGACCTGTTCGCCGCCGTGAAGGCCGCCACCTTGCGCCTCACCGGTGCCTACGCCATCGCCGTGTTCCACCGCGACGAACCCCAGCGCGTGATCGGCGCCCGCTACGGCTCCCCCTTGATCATGGGCGTGGGCGGCGTGGATGCCACCGAACGCTTCCTCGCCTCTGACGCCATGGCCCTGGCCGGCGTGACCGACCAGATCGTCTACCTCGAAGAAGGCGACGTGGTGGACCTGCAGCCCGGCCGCCACTGGATCGAGCACCGCAAGGCCGGCGAAGCACAGCACACCCGCGTCGAGCCCGAACAGCGCCCCGTGCGCACCGTGACCGCGCACAGCGGCGCCGTGGAGCTGGGCCCGTATCGCCACTACATGCAAAAGGAAATCTTCGAGCAGCCGCGCGCCATTGCCGACACGCTCGAAGGTGTCGAAGCCATCGTGCCCACGCTGTTTGGCGAAGGCGCCGAAGCCGTGTTCAAGCAGATAGACCGCGTGCTGATCCTCGCGTGTGGCACCAGCTATTACTCAGGCTCTGCGGCCAAGTACTGGCTCGAATCGATCGCCAAGATCCCCACCCAGGTGGAGATCGCCAGCGAATACCGCTACCGCGACAGCGTGCCTGACCCGCGCACCCTGGTCGTCACCATCAGCCAGTCTGGCGAAACGGCCGACACCATTGCCGCGCTCAAGCACGCCCGCAGCCTGGGCATGGAACAGACGCTGACCATCTGCAACGTGAGCACCAGCGCCATGGTGCGCGAATGCAAGCTGCACTACGTGACGCGCGCTGGCGCCGAGATTGGGGTGGCCTCCACCAAGGCCTTCACCACCCAGCTGGCCGCCTTGTTCCTGCTCACGCTGACATTGGCCAAACTGCGCGGCAACCTGAGCGCCGAAGAAGAAGCCAAGCACCTCACGGCCATGCGCCACCTGCCTGCCGCGCTGCAAGCCGTGCTGGCCCTGGAGCCCCAAGTGGTGGCCTGGGCCGAAGCCTTTGCCCGCAAAGAGAACGCCCTGTTCCTGGGCCGGGGCCTGCATTACCCCATCGCCCTGGAAGGCGCCTTGAAGCTCAAGGAGATCAGCTACATCCACGCCGAGGCCTACCCCGCTGGCGAACTCAAGCACGGCCCGCTCGCACTCGTCACGGCCGAGATGCCGGTGGTGACCGTGGCCCCCAACGATGCCCTGCTGGAAAAGCTCAAGAGCAACATGCAGGAAGTGCGCGCACGCGGCGGCGAGCTGTACGTGTGCGCCGACAGCGACACGCACATCCAGGCCGAACCTGGCTTGCATGTGATCAGGTTGCCCGAGCACTATGGTGCGCTCAGCGCCATCCTGCACGTGGTGCCGCTGCAGCTGCTGGCGTATCACACGGCTTGCGCCAAGGGCACGGATGTGGACAAGCCGCGCAACCTCGCCAAAAGCGTCACGGTGGAGTGATGATGGAAAGGGCCTTCGGGCCCTTTTTGCTGTCGGCCGGGCAGCGCTCTTCATCATCAAGATGCCAAGCTTTCATCATGGATAAACTCTTGCTGCAACAGCAGGTGCTGCAACGGCTTGCCGAAGACCTGCAGCAAATCGAGCAGGCCGCGCGAGCTGCCCATGAAACGGCGACGCACGAAGAAAACATCGCCGAAAACAAATACGACACATTGGGGCTTGAAGCGGCCTACCTTGCCACGGGCCAGGCTCGTCGTGCCGAAGCCGTCCGCCAGGCGATGGCCGAATGGCGCCAGTTCCGACCACGCCCTTACGACAGCAGCAAAGGCATACAGATCGGCGCGCTGGTCTGCCTCGTTGACGCCGACGACAAACAGCAGCAGCTCTTTCTTGGCCCGGCTGGGGGCAGCATGAGGCTGGTCAGCGGCACCGAGGTCATTCAGGTCATCAGCTGCGAATCCCCCTTGGGCAGTGCCTTGCTGGGCAAATGCGAGGGTGATGAGGTGGCGATACAGGTGC
>JACPOH010000237.1 GCA_016185075.1 Aquabacterium sp.
CTCGAGGGTCGTGCCCACGACCTTGATGTGGGCCGGGGCCTCGCCCATGGTGCCGATCGTCTCCACGTGGTCGTCGTGGCCGATGAGGATGATGGAGCAGCCCTGCTTGGCGTACTTGATGGCCTCGAGGTGGACCTTGGTCACCAGCGGGCAGGTGGCGTCAAACACGTTGAAGCCACGGGCATCGGCTTCGCGGCGCACCTCCTGGCTCACGCCGTGGGCACTGAAGATCAGCGTGGCGCCGGCCGGCACCTCGGCCAGGTCTTCGATGAAAATCGCGCCCTTGGCCTTGAGGTCATTGACCACATAGGTGTTGTGCACGATCTCGTGGCGCACATAGATGGGTGCACCGAACTGCGCCAGCGCGCGCTCGACGATCTCGATGGCACGGTCCACCCCGGCGCAGAAGCCGCGCGGCTCGGCCAGCAGGACATCCTGAACTTGGTTCATGTCAGGCCCGCGCGGATCAGAGCACACCGATCAGCTGCACCTCGAAGGTGACCGGCTGACCCGCCAGCGGGTGGTTGAAATCGAACAAGGCCCATTCGCCCTCGGTGTCCATTTCGCGCACCACACCGGCAAACGCGCCCTGGCCGTCTGGCGTGGGGAACTGCACCACATCGCCCACGCTCCAGGTTTCATCGGGGTCACCCAGTTCGCGCAGCAGCTTCAAGGCCACCTTCTGGATCATCTCGGGGTTGCGCGGGCCGAAAGCCTCGCCGGGCTCCAGTTCGATGGTGGTGCGCGTGCCTTCGGTCAAGCCCACCAGGCGGGCCTCCAGCGAGGGCGACATCTCGCCCGAGCCAACCGACAGCGTGGCGGGCTTGTCGTTGAAGGTGTTGACCAGGTCGTCACCGTCGGGCCCCGCCAGGCGGTAATGCAGTGTCAGGAAAGAGCCTGGGGCAACGGTGGGGGCAGCGTGGGTCATGTTGGAAACCGCCCCCTCGGCAAGCCCCACTTCAGGGGGACCCTTTCAGAAGGAACGGATTTGAAAGCAGCAAAACGACAATTTTAGTTTTGAGAAGCACATTCAGGGAAACAAAGACCATGAAAGACCTGCCGCTCGCGCTGCGGCCGCGCGAAAAACTGCTTTCTTTGGGGCCCACCGCCCTGGCCGACGCCGAATTGCTGGCCCTGCTGCTGCGCACAGGCCTGAAAGGGCTGGGGGTATTGCAGCTGGCGGAAAAGGTGCTGGATGACCTGGGTGGCCTCAGCGGCCTGCTGCAGGCCCACCCAATGCAATTGAGCAAGGTCAAGGGGCTCGGGCCCGCCAAACGGGCGGAGTTGCTCGCTGTGATGGAAATGGCGCGTCGCAGCATGAGCCACAACCTGCGCACCCAGCCGGTGTTCACCTCTCCCCAGCTGGTCAAGGACTATCTGCAGATGCGCCTGGGCAGCCTGCCCCACGAGGTGTTCGCCGTGTTGTTCCTGGATGCACAACAAAAACTCATTGCCTGCGAAGAGCTGTTTCGGGGCACGCTCACGCAGACCAGTGTCTACCCGCGCGAGGTGGTCAAGCGCTCGCTGGAGCTCAATGCGGCCAGCGTCATCCTGGCGCACAACCATCCATCTGGCGCCCTGGAGCCCTCCCGTGCCGATGAGTTGCTGACCCAGACTCTCAAGAGCAGCCTGAACCTGGTGGATGTGCGTGTGCTGGATCACCTGGTGGTCAGCCGGCATGGTGCCTTGTCGTTTGCCGAGCGCGGTTTGATCTGAATGTGAAACAGGCTTGACAGGTGCTTGACACGGCATGGGCCGAGGCCATTTCGAAACACCGAATGCGGTGCCCCGCTGATACACATCAATGCACGCGGTAACGACTTGATATTGATGTAGGCTTCACCCCTGTGAGCCACGCCAACAAGCCATCCGCCAACACCACGCTGCGCGACTTTGCTGACTTGAAGCGCGCGTTGAACAAGGCCGCCAAGGAGGCGGCCGCGCGTGCTGAGCAGGAGCAGGCCGAGCGCCGGCAGCGCGAGGCGGCTCAACGGGCTCAAGAAGCCGAGAGCGCCCTGTTCAAACGGGCGGTCGGTGAGGTGCACGCCCTGCCGGATACCGGCCGTGTCAGCCACACGCCCTCGCGTCCCAAGCCCGTGCCGGCTCGCCGGCAGATGGACGAAAAGGCCGTGCTGCAGGAATCCCTGTCCGACGAGTTCGACGTGGAAAGCCTGCTGGAAACCGACGAGAGCCGGTCATGGCGCCGCCCGGAGCTGGGCCTGGACGTGGTGCGCAAGCTGCGCCGCGGCGTGTGGGCGCTGCAGGCCGAGCTGGATCTGCATGGCCTGCGCACCGACGAAGCCCGAGAGCGAACCGCCACCTTCCTGCGTGAAGCGCAGCTCAAGGGCTTGCGCTGCGTGCGCATCGTTCACGGCAAGGGCCTGGGCTCACCCGGCCGCCAGCCTGTGCTGAAGGACAAGGTCAAGCGCTGGCTGGTGCAAAGCGACCGCGTGCTGGCCTTTGTGCAGGCCCGTGCCGACGAAGGTGGCGTGGGTGCGCTGGTGGTGCTGCTGCAGACGGGCAAGACGGGCTCCTCGGCCATCGGCTGAGCCGACAGCCTCAATCGCCCAACTTCAAACGCCCTTGTTGCGCATCCAGTCTGCGGTCTGGAAGAAGGCCTGGTGCAGGCGCGCCGCCAGATGGGGCTCGACCGCCAGCTCGTTCATCGCCTGCATCATGCAAGCCAGCCACTGGTCGCGCTCCTTGATGCCGATTGAAAACGGCAGGTGACGCGCACGCAGGCGTGGGTGCCCGAAGCGCTCGATGTACAGGCTGGGGCCGCCCAGCCAGCCACTGAGAAACCAATACAGCTTGTCGCGGGCGTCCGCCAGCGAGGGGCCATGCGCCTGACGCAGGTCCACGTAGGCGGGCTCCAGGTCCATCAGGTCATAATAACGGTCCACGAGCGCACGCACGCGTGCATCGCCGCCCAGCAACTCGTAGGCCGTCGGCGCGTTGTCCACTTCTTGGTCATCGGAGGGCGTTGTCATGCCGGCACTGTAATGCCTGGCCGGACGGCGGGCACAAGGCACGTGCCATGCCCCGGCTTCACGCTCGGAGGCATCCGACAAGACAAGTTGGAGGCGGACTCAGGCCGATTCAGCTTCTGGCCAGCAGGCGGGTGGCCACCTGCACCACACCTTGCGATGCGGCGCTGCCAGGATGCAGCTCCAGCAGCAACTGGCGCTTCTGCACGGCCTCACGCACGCTGGAATCCAGGGGGATGTCACCCAGGTAGGCCAGTTTGGGGGCCACGCCATTGGGGCCTTGCACAAAGCGCTCGACCACTTGCTGAAGCTGGTTGCAGATGGTGCGGCCATCACCCGCGCGCCCGACCTGGTTGACCACCATGTGCAAGTGCTCGCGCGATTGCTGGGTGGACAGCACCTTGATGGTCGCGTAGGCGTCCGTCATGGAGGTGGGCTCGGGGGTGGCCACCACGATGACCTCGTGCGCCATGGACACGGCATACAGCACCACGTCGGAGATGCCGGCGCCGGTGTCGATCAGGATGACGTCAAAACGCGGCTTGACCGCTTCGAAGATCGTGACCAGCTGGTCACGCACCTCGGGCGTCAGACGCGAGTATTCGACCAGCCCGGAGCCAGCCAGCAGCACCGAAAAACCGCCGGGCGCCGGCAGGATGGCTTCTTCGAGCTCGGCCTTGCCCGTGAACACGTCATGCAGCGTGATCTTGGGGTAAAGGTTGAGCACCACGTCCAGGTTGGCCAGGCCCAGGTCGGCGTCCAGCACCAGCACCTTGAGCCCCTGGCGGGACAGGGCCGCCGCCAGGTTGGCGCTGAAGAAGGTCTTGCCCACGCCGCCCTTGCCGCTGGTGATCGCCACCGTTCGGGCCAGGCGCACAGCGGTTGCGGGGGTGGAAGTTTCTGGTGCAGTCATGGACGCCATCATTCCGAGGTTTTCGGCACGGGATGGTCCGCACCTGAGTCCGAAATTGGGTCAAATTGCCCGAAGCCTGAAAACAGCATGCCTTTTTCTTCCGCGCTGACCACGGTGAGAGGTGGCATGTCCAGGCAGGTGCGGTTGCGCCCCTCGGCCTTGGCCCTGTAGAGCTGCTGGTCCGCACGCTCGCACCAGAAGGCCGGGGAAGAGCGAACCCACTGCGGCGCAAAGGCCCCGCCGATGCTGACCGTCACCGCCAGCTGCTGGCCGCCGACGATGAGCACAGGGCGCGCCGCCACCCGCTGGCGGATGCGCTCGGAGACGGCCTGGCCAAAAGTGGGCGGGCAGTTGGGCAGGATGATGGCGAACTCTTCGCCACCAATGCGCGCCACGAGGTCCATGGGGCGCACGCAGTCCTGGAGACACGCCGCCACGGATTTGATGACCTCGTCACCCGCGGCATGCCCCCAAGTGTCGTTGACGCGCTTGAAATGGTCGATGTCAGCCACCAGCAACAAGGCGGGTTCGCCATTGCGGGCCACGCGGTCGACCTCGCGTGCGATGGCGGCTTCGAACTGGCGGCGGTTGGCCAGGCCAGTAAGGGCATCGCGGCTGGAAACATCACACAGGCCATCGATCACGGCCTGCAACCAGGCCTCGGACCCAGGCTCCAGCCCCAAAGGCGCCACCCAGCCAGCCTGGGCCAGCAGGGTCAGGGCCTTGTTCAGACGCAGACCACCACAGGCGGTGTCTGCATCGTCAAGCGGCATGGAGGCGGTGTCGATCGAAGCGATGGCGAGGCTCCACTGGCACAAAAAAAGGGATTCGCTACTTGCAGCGCGAATATATCTCTGCGCTCAAGTCTAGCAGCGCTGCCATCGTCTGAACGGAGAGAAAAGGGCAAAACACGGTGGAACTTGTCGCTTGGAGGCCCGCGCGGACAGGCACGCTCAAGGTCTCCAGAAGGCTGTCGATAAGCCAGATGGAGCCGCAGCGGCCCCGAGATGAACTTTGACGATCTGACACATGAGCACTGCGACCGACACCATGAACCTGGTCACGGACCGTGAGTTCGATTTCCACCCCAAGGATTTTGCCCGGGTGCGCGCACTCATTTATGAGCGCGCCGGCATCAGCCTGCACGAAGGCAAGCAGGCCATGGTGTACAGCCGGCTGTCTCGCCGCCTGCGGGAAACGGGCTACAACAGCTTCGAAAGCTACCTGAAGTGGCTGGAAAGCGGTTCGGCCTCCCAACAGGAGTGGCAGGAGTTCGTCAACTGCCTCACCACCAACCTGACCTCCTTCTTCCGGGAGGAGCACCACTTTCACACCTTGACGGAGTGGCTGCGCAACCGTGGTTCGCAACCCACGCGCATCTGGTGCGCCGCCGCGTCCACCGGTGAAGAGCCCTACTCGCTGGCCATGACGGTGGCCGATGCCTGGGGCTTCAATGCGCCGGTCAAGATCCTGTCGAGCGACATCGATACCAACGTGCTGGCCACCGCCTCACGTGGGGTGTACGACGCCAATTCGCGCGGCCTGAGCCAGCAGCATCTGCGCAATTACTTCCTGCGCGGCAAGGGGGCCAATTCGGGCAGCATCCGCGTCAAGCCCGAGCTGGCCCGCATGGTCGAGTTCCGCCCCTTCAACCTGATGCAGACCAGCTGGCAGCTGGGCGATCCGTTCGACATCGTGTTCTGCCGCAACGTGATGATCTATTTCGATGCCCCGACGCAGCGCAAGGTGCTGGAGCGCATCCACGGCGTCATGAAACCCAAGGGCCTGCTGTTTGTCGGCCACTCCGAGAATTTCACGGAATCACGCGACCTCTTCACCCTCAAGGGCAAGACGGTCTATGACAAGGTTTGATGCCAGACGGTGACAAGGACCATTCGATGATCAGCAGCCCACCTCTCGGCACCGCCCGCGCAGGCTCGCCTCCCCCGCCCGTCGCCTCCGGGCTCGCTGGCGCCCCGGCCATGGGCCAGCGCACCGACCGGCTGGTCAAGCTCAAGGCCCGCGTGGCCAAGCCTGGCGAGGCCTCCTTCTTCTTTTATGACGCGCACTTCAAGTCCGAAGCCGTCAAGATCCTGCCCGGCGAGTACTTCGTCTACAACGAAGACCTGCTGATCATGACGACGCTGGGCTCGTGTATCGCCACCTGCCTGTGGGACCGCCAGGCGAAGATCGGTGGCATGAACCACTTCATGCTGCCCGACAACGGCGGCAGCGGCGCGGACTCGGGCCGCTATGGCTCGTACGCCATGGAACTGCTGATCAACGAAATGCTCAAGATGGGGGCCTCGCGCCTGACCATGGAAGCCAAGGTGTTTGGCGGCGGCGCGGTGATCAGCGGCATGAACAGCATCAACGTGGGCGAACGCAACACCGAGTTCGTCATGGACTACCTCAAGACCGAACGCATCCCCGTGGTGTCCAAGGACGTGCTGGACATCTACCCGCGCAAGGTGTGTTTCCTGCCCCATAGCGGCAAGGCCATGGTCAAGCGCCTGGCCCCGACCAATCCGGACGCCATCGTTCAACAAGAGCGCATGGCGGCCCAGAAGGTGGTGCCCGTCAGTACCGGCGGCGGCTCCATCGACCTGTTCTGATAGCGGAGAAACAACATGGCCAAGACCCGAGTGATCGTTGTGGACGACTCCGCACTGGTTCGCAGCATGCTGACCGAGATCATCAACCGCCAGCGCGACATGGAGTGCATTGGCGCGGCAGCCGACCCGCTGGTGGCCCGCGAGATGATCCGCAACATGAACCCCGATGTGATCACGCTGGATGTGGAAATGCCCCGCATGGATGGCATCGACTTCCTGTCCAAGCTGATGCGTCTGCGCCCGATGCCCGTGGTGATGGTGTCGACGCTGACCGAGCGCGGCGCCGATGTCACGCTCAAGGCGCTGGAGCTGGGTGCCATCGATTTCGTGGCCAAGCCCAAGATCGGTGTGGCCGACGGCCTCAAGCTGCTGGCCGATGACATCACGGACAAGATCCGCATCGCCGCCAAAGCCCGTATCCATCGGCTGCCCACACCGGCCGCCTCGGCAGCCCCTGCGGGTGGCGCCACAGCCAGTGCCGCCGCGCCCCGCCCTGCCCCCGTGGCTTCGCCCAGCCTGGGCCGACTGTCCACCGAGAAGATCATCTTCATCGGCGCCTCGACGGGCGGCACGGAAGCCACCAAAGAGGTGTTGATGACGCTGCCGGCCGATTCGCCGGCTGTGGTCATCACGCAGCACATGCCACCGGGCTTCACGCGCAACTACGCCAACCGGCTGGACGGCCTGTGCAAGATCAGCGTCAAGGAAGCCACGGACGGTGAGCGCATCCTGCCCGGCCACGCCTACATCGCGCCGGGCGGCATGCACCTGAGCGTGGAGCGCTCGGGCGCCAACTACATTGCCCGCGTGCTGGACGGTGATCCGGTCAACCGCCACAAGCCCAGCGTGGAGGTGCTGTTCAAGTCGGCGGCCCGCACCGTGGGGCCCAACGCGATTGGCGTGATGCTCACCGGCATGGGGGCCGATGGGGCCAAGGCCATGCGCGAGATGCGCGATGCCGGCGCCTACTGCGTGGCCCAGGACGAGGCCAGCTGCGTGGTGTTCGGCATGCCGCGTGAAGCCATTGCCGCCGGCGCCGTCAACGAGGTGCTGCCGCTCAACCAGATCACGGCCCACGTGCTGGACCACCTGCGTGCCACGGTAGGCCAGGCGCTCAGCCGCGTCTGAGCCTCAGGGCCCATCCCTGCAGCCCCCCCTGCGGCCCATCAGGGCCGGCCGACAAACAGCATCAAGGTCGGCCCGACCACCGGGCTGTGCACCACGGCCAGGTACACGGGGCCGAATGCCGTGTCGGCCCCCAGATACAGGCTCATGCCGGTGCGCTTCTTGCCCCGGCCGACGTCCTCCGGCTGGCCCCACGCCCCACCCACTTCAAAGCTGCTGCCCAGGAACAGGCCGCGCGTGAGCGCCATGTCCGTCAGGCGGACCATGTAGCCCAGGCGCAGCAAGGCGATCTGCTGGCCGCTGACCTGGAAGGGCGCGTAGCCCGACAGCATCTGGAAGCCGCCCAGGCCATAGCGGGGGATGTCCGGGCTGATGCCATCCGACAAGCCCAGCCTGCCACCCAGGTTCAGGGTGTGCGTGCCCCAGCTGTGCACGGTCTGGCCTTGCAGCTCCAGGTGGCGCACCCGCCCTTCCGGGCCCTGATCATCACCACGGCGCAGGCTGCGGCCCTGCATCCAGTTGCCCTCCACGCGCCAGCCATGCGTGGGGAAGAAGGCATTGTCCAGCTGGTCGAACACGGTCTTGATGCGCCAGCCTCGCTCGCGCCAGCGGGCCACACGGGAAGCGGCATCGGCCCCGCGCGACAAGGTGTAGTCGGCCGAGGTGAGCGTGGGGCCGTCGCGCCAGGCCTCGTCCAGCAAGCCAAGCCGCACCTCGCCCAGTTCACGCCAGTTGGCACCGACGTCCAGGTTGTAGCTGGTGATGCTGCGCTCCACCTCGGCGGCGAGTTCGCCTTGCGGGTCCATGAAATACGCGAGCGTGCGCCGCTGTGTCGACAGCGAGCCGGCCATGAAACCACTGAGGCCATCCGGCAGCCGCCAGCTGGTGGGGCGATACAGCTCGGTACCCAGTGCCGGCGAGGTGCCCAGGCGCAGGAAGTTGCGCCACTCCGTGCCCGCGTTGTCCAGCCAGTGGCGGTTGTGCACCAGCTTGAGGTTGAACACGCTGCGCCCGCGGTTGTCGGCGCTGAAGTCCAGGCCCATCTGCAGGTAGTCGGGGCCCCAGGTCTTCTCCTTGAGGTCGAACACCAGGCCCTCTTTGCCATCGGGCGTGCGCACCAGCCGGTAATCGGTTCGCTGGTAATCGCCTGAGGCGGCCAGCACGGTGATGTCGCGCTCGGCCTTGGCCACGTCGAACACCTCGCCGGGCTGCGTCTGCATATCCCTACACCACGAACAACACATCTACGGGCTGCGTCTGCAGGATGTCAGGGCGCGCTTCCGGGTGGGTCAGCTGCGTGCCTTCGAAACGCACGAAATCCAGGGGCAGCGACGGTGTCATGCGCTTGACACGCTGCGCCTTCCAGGCCGCGTAATCGGCCTCGCCGAGCTTGAGGTCCTGCATGCGCAAGACCATGGCCTCGGCCTGCAACTCGCCCAGCAACATGAACTCGGGCGCGCGGTTGAAGTCCGCGGCGGTCAGCCCCTCCAGGGTGGGTGCGATCAACACATCCTGCGGCGTCAGGGTGGCCAGGCTCTGGCGCACGTTCTGCTCGGTCAGGATGTTGATCATCTGGGCCGTCACCCCGGTCAGCGAAGACAAGGTGTCGCGCCGGGCCAGGGGCGTGCCGATGTTGACCACGATCAGGCGCTGGGCGCCCAGTTGCCGGGCCACGTCCACCGGTGTGTTGTTGACCAGGCCGCCATCGCCCAGGATGCGGCCATTGACCTCGACGGGCGCGAACACGCCCGGCACCGACATGCTGGAGCGCAAGGCGGTGGCCAGATCCCCATCCTGCAGGATCACCGCCTGGCCGGTTTCCATGTCCGTCGCCACGGCCCGAAATGGCGTCGGCAGGTCATCGAAGGTCTTGATGTGGCGCGCCGACAAGGTCAGGCGACGCAGGTGTGATTCCAGCCCGCGACTGGAGATGGAGCCGATCGGGGCCTTGAGGCCATCGGGGCCCACGCCGATTTCGATCAGCGGCGAGACCTCGAAATCCTGCTCCTTGCGGCGCTGGGACAACTCGCGGCGGCCGACTCGGCTGGCAAACACATTGTCCCAATCCAGCTTGCGCACCTCGGCTTCGACCTCCTGGGCCGACAAGCCGCTGGCATACAGGCCGCCCACGATGGCCCCCATGGAGGTCCCCGCGATCACGTCCACCGGGATGCGTTCGCGCTCCAGCACCTTGAGCACCCCGACGTGAGCCAGGCCGCGCGCCCCGCCCCCGGACAGCACCAGCCCGATGCGCGGGCGATTCACCACGGGCGGGATACCTCCGAGCGTGGCCGGCGCCGCTGCCGTTTCACGGCCTGGAGCAAGCTGCTGCGCCTGAGAGGATACCCACAAGGCCAGGCCACACAGGCCGAGACAGAGCGACCGGGTGGCGCGATGAGACAGGATGCGAACGGCTTGCATCCACACATTGTGCCGCGTCAAATCCGCCAGTACGGTAGGGGGTTCTCAAGTCTCAGGCTTGATGTGGATCAGAGCGTGCGGGCCGCAAGAGGCGTCAGATAGACCCTGTGATTTGAACGGAGAACAACCATGCAAGCCTGGATCGACTTTTTCACCACCGACTATGGCCTGATGAGCCTGCTTGTGATCGCCTTCGTGTTCGTGATCGGCGGCTACATTGGCTGGTACGTGAACAAGCACATCAAGGAAGACACCGAGCGTCATGATCGTCTGGTGCGCGAAGCCCACGGTGGCTGAACGCGGCTGATCCAGCCAGATGCGCAGGCCTGCGCCCATGGTGGGCGCGCAGGCCTGCTCGCCAGCTCATCGCATCTGCGCGATGATGCGTTCGATGTGGTGCTCGGCAAACGCCGTCGTCGACAAGGCGGGGTTCGCCACCAGCGAATCCGGGAACATGGACGCATCCATCACATACATGCCCGGATAGCCCTTGACCTCGCCCACCTCGTTGGTGGCCAGACCCAGCGGGCAGCCGCCCAGCGGGTGGTAGGTCGCGTTGTCGCCTTCCGTCTTGCCACCAAACCAGCTCTTGTTGTAGGTGGCGCCATTGGCCTTGTTGATGCGGTCGTACACCGCGTGTGCACTGGTGACGGGCTCCGTCTTGGCACTGCTGGACCATTGGAGCACCGACTGCTGGGATGCCGCGTCGTAGTTGAAGCGCCCCAACTCCGGGGTCTGCGTCATCGTGATGTGTGCCGTGCTGAAAAGATCGATGCCCAGCGGGATGCTGATGTTCATCGAGTACACCTGCTGGCTCTTGTGGTCCAGTGCATCGATGCCGGTGCACGGCAGCACCGAGGTCTTCGCGCCGGTTGACGTGAACACATTGCGCACCATGAAGATCTCGCCGTTGGAGCTCCAGCGCGTGCCCACGTGCTCATTGAGATGGGGCAAGGTGCCGGTGGCACGGCACTTCACCAGCAGCTGGGTCGTGCCCATGCTGCCACCGCACAGGAACAGCCGATCGCAGCTGATGGTGCGCGTCGACAGCACCGTACCCAGGGTGTCGATCTGCTTGGTCGATACGCAGTAACGGCCATCCGCACCACGCGTGATCGACGTGGCTTCCGTCAGCGGCTGAATGCGCAACAGCCCCGTGCCCATGGCATCGGCGATGTAGTTCTTGTCCAGGCTGCTCTTGCCGTAGTTGTTGCCGAAGCCGCCCTCGCCGCCCAGCGCCGACTTCGGCACCGTGCCGGCCTCTTCCTGCTCCATATAGGCCATGTCATAGCCCGAATCCAGCGAGCGCCAGGGGATGCCGGCCTTGGCCGCCTGGGCGCACGCCACACGTGCGTACTTGTGGTACGCGCTGGCCTGGTAGTAGGCCGGGCGGATCTTGTTGGCCCGCAGGCCCTTTAGCGCACGCGGGTAGTAGACGTTGTACATCTCGTCCACGTTGATGCTGGCCGGCATGATGCGCTGCAGCGTCTCGCGATAAGGCGTGATCAGCATGGCCAGGTTCACCAGCGAGCCGCCACCCACACCACGGCCCAGGTACACGTCCATATTGGGTGAGGACACCACGTCCAGGATGCCGGCCGACACAGGCGTCTTCAGCAGGCTGCTGATCGGCAGGATGCCGCCCACAGTGGAAAACACGGCCGTGACGTGATCCTTGAACCACATGGAACGGTCATCGGGCGAGAAGGGCTTGCAGAAGATCTTGCCGTCCTTGCCTGGTGTGTTCCACAGGCGACCCATTTCCAGCATGGTCACGCTCTGGCCGGCTTGTGTCAGCCGCAAAGCGGTGACGGCACCGCCATAACCCGAGCCGATGACCAGGTTGGGCACGTATTCGTCGCTTTGAGCCGCATACGCGTCCTCGGCCATCATCAGGCCCAAGGCCGTCGCGCTGCTGGCGCCCGCTGTGAGCGCGCGCATGGGCAGGCCCACGCTGCTCAAGCCAAGGGAACCGCCCACGGCCAGCACACGCTGGCCCCATTGGCGGCGGCTCATTTTCTTGTCGTTTGTCATGATCCGGTTCTTGCACAAGTTGCTGATGAACCGATGTTAGGAAGCGAGCAAGCCGGCGGCATGTACCGTGTCGGCCAAATATTGCCCCTGCCTGACAAACGAGGGCTAACGAGATAACCCGATCGGGTTGAAGCTGCGCGTGTTAACCCGAGGCACGTGCTGATCCAAACAAAAAGGGCCTGCTTGCGCAGACCCTTTTGTATGGTGAGGCACCAGACCGAGCGCAGCTCACACTGCGCTCGCCACAGGCATTACATGCCCATGCCGCCCATGCCACCCATGCCGCCCATGTCGGGCATGCCACCGGCAGGCGCGTCGTCCTTCGGGGCTTCCGAGATCATGCACTCGGTGGTCAGCATCAGCGAAGCCACGGAAGCGGCGTTCTGCAGAGCCGTGCGGGTCACCTTCGTGGGATCCAGGATACCCATTTCGATCATGTCGCCATAGGTGTCGTTGGCGGCGTTGAAGCCGTAGTTGCCCGAACCGCTCAGCACGGCGTTGACGACCACAGAGGGCTCGCCACCGGCGTTGGACACGATTTCGCGCAGAGGCGCTTCGATGGCCTTCAGGACCAGCTTGATACCGGCGTCCTGATCGGCGTTGTCGCCCTTGATCTCGCCAGCAGCTTGCTTGGCACGCAGCAGGGCCACGCCACCACCGGCGACCACGCCTTCTTCCACAGCAGCGCGGGTCGCGTGCAGGGCGTCTTCAACGCGGGCCTTCTTTTCCTTCATTTCGACTTCGGTGGCAGCACCCACCTTGATCACGGCCACGCCGCCGGCCAGCTTGGCCACGCGTTCTTGCATCTTTTCACGATCGTAGTCGCTGGTGGCTTCTTCGATCTGGATGCGGATCTGCTTGACGCGGGCTTCGATGTCGGCAGCGGCACCAGCGCCATCGATGATGGTGGTGTTTTCCTTGCCCACTTCGACGCGCTTGGCCTGACCCAGGTCAGCCAGGGTGACCTTGTCCAGCGACATGCCGACTTCTTCGGCGATGACCTTGCCGCCCGTCAGGATGGCGATGTCTTCCAGCATGGCCTTGCGGCGGTCGCCGAAGCCCGGCGCCTT